>NZ_NOLK01000034.1:0-71079 GCF_002245985.1 Nostoc sp. 'Peltigera membranacea cyanobiont' 232 | reverse complement strand
GGGGAGCAAAGGAGAGTTATTGTACAAGTTCTTTCCCCTCTGCTCCCCTGCTCCCCTGCTCAAGAGTACAAGGTTTTAAGAGATGTGGTGAGAAATCCGGGTTGAAGAGGCTCATTCCGAGGGTATAAATTTTACATCATCTTAAAGGTAAGAATACTCTATAACCTTAATTTTAAGGCGATCGCAAGCAAATATAAGAACTTCATCTGCGATCGCTGCCGTAATATCTTAGCAATTTTCACTATTCCAACTTTGCTGTCTCTGTCTTGTGTACTCAAAAAATATCTCTATAGATATAACTAGAAGAGCAAATTTTATGAGAATTCCACCTCTAGGGTCACGTAATTGTGACTAAAAACGTTAATACTGAAAAATGGTTGTAATAAAAAATTATAGCCCAGTAGCAAATAGAAAAAAGAGTACAATAAATGGCAACTTCTACAGACCGCACTCAAGAGATTCAAAAACTGCATGAACTAATCAAAGATATTGATTATGGTATGTTTACCACAGTCGATGATGATGGAAGTTTGCATAGTTACCCCATGTCGAAAAGTGGTGAGATTAACTCTGAAGCCGCACTCTGGTTCTTTACTTATTCTGGTTCCCATAAGGTAACTGAGATTGAACAGCATCAGCAAGTAAATGTTAATTTCTCATCACCCGAACAGCAGCGATACGTTTCCATTTCAGGTACATCACAACTTGTGGAAGACCGCAGCAAAATGCGAGAGTTATGGAAGCCGGAACTTCAAACCTGGTTTCCTAAAGGACTGGACGAACCTGATATTGCTTTGCTTAAGGTGAATATTAACCAAGTAAATTATTGGGATAGTGTATCGAGTTTTAAGCCCAAAAAATTAGTTTTTTGATACTAACTCTTTCAAATAATTCAAAATTCGTAGTTTAAAAAGATAAATTATGAATTTTGAATTATTTCTACAAATGTAATTGTTGGACGAAGGTGGTTAACGCAGAATCCCCTGATTTTTAACTGCTACTCATTTGCTACTTAAAGATTACTTTTAAGTTAATTCTAGTCCACCTTGATAACCGGTGACGATGCGTCCACCATCCTTGAGGATGTGGATTTCTATCTGGTCGCTAGCCCAAGTAATCTGATCTTGAAAAGCTGGGTTTAACACACGAACCCGTTGATTGCTAGAAGAAACTGGAGAGTTAGGAGAATTAATTACCAGAGATTGGACAAAAGGCCCGTCAATCAGGATATCAAGTTGTTCTAATAATTCTTGGGAACCTGGCGGCGCAGATTGAGACTGTAGTTGCTTGAGAGTGAACCCAGAAAAAGACATTACATTTAACCCAGCAGCTTTTACCTTACGGGCTAAAGACGCTAGTGCAGTTGCTTGCCAAAAGGGTTCTCCACCGGAAAATGTTACACCAGTGTTGTGCGGATTGCTGAGAATATTTTCGGCAAGAGTATCAACAGCAATCAGTTGGTTAGCCTCAAATGACCAAGAGTTAATATTAAAGCAGCCAGGACACTCACGAAGACAACCTTGTACCCAGACAACTGCACGACAACCAGGGCCATTAACTTCTGATCGATCGACGTAACCCATAATGTTGAGATAGCCAGGGGGAATATCCATGAGTGCTAGCGATGGGTCAGTTGGCTTAATTTCCATCTCTTTAACTCCTTTTAGCCGTTGCCTGTTAACCGTTAACTATAGCGAATCGACCGTTAGATAACTGTGACAATTAATGATTAATCTCTCAAAAACTTGATGGGATTTTGAAAAGTCCGCTTTAACTGACTAGACTGAAGTTAATTGCCCAACTAGTATTGATCCTTTTTATAGATAAAATCTATGACTCAACAAACTTCTAGAATTTGTATCCTTGGTGGGGGCTTTGGTGGTCTTTATACAGCCTTGCGCTTAAGCCAGTTACCTTGGGAATCTACGCAAAAACCCGAAATTGTTCTGGTAGATCAAAGCGATCGCTTCCTATTCTCCCCTTTACTTTACGAATTACTCACTGGCGAACTGCAAACCTGGGAAATTGCCCCACCCTTTGAAGAACTTTTACAAGGCACTGGGGTGCGTTTTTATCAAGGGGTTGTCTCTGGAATTGACATCGACCAGCAACGGGTAAATATACAAGAAGGGCCACAAATCCCTTACGATCGCTTAGTGCTGGCGTTAGGAGGCGAGACACCGCTAGATTTAGTCCCCGGTGCAACAGCTTACGGCTACCCATTCCGCACTATCTCTGATGCCTATCGTTTAGAAGAACGCCTACGATTTTTAGAAGAATCCGATGCTGATAAAATTCGGGTGGCAATTATTGGCGCTGGCTACAGTGGTGTAGAGTTAGCCTGTAAGTTAGCTGACAGACTCGGTGAAAGAGGACGCTTTCGGATCGTTGAAATTGCCGACCAAATTTTGCGAACTTCCCCAGAGTTTAACCGGGAAGCAGCAAAAAAAGCAATAGAAGCCCGTGGCATATTTGTCGATTTAGAAACCAAAATCGAATCAATAGAGCAAGATAGCATTTCACTAGAGTACAAAAACCAGTTAGATACGATTCCGGTAGATTTGGTAATTTGGACTGTGGGAAATAAAGTTGCGCCCGTAGTGAAATCTCTTCCCCTCAAGCAAAACCAGCGCGGTCAAATTACTACTACACCCAATCTGCAAGTAATCGATCGTCCAGAAATCTTTGCCTTGGGAGATTTAGCAGACTGTCATGATGTTGAAGGACAGCAAGTTCCCGCCACGGCACAAGCGGCTTTTCAACAAGCTGATTATACTGCTTGGAATATCTGGGCAAGTCTTACTAATCGTCCTCTCCTTCCCTTCCACTACCAACAGTTAGGAGAAATGATGGCATTAGGCAAAGACAACGCCACCCTTACTGGTTTGGGAATTAAACTAGATGGGCCCTTAGCATCTGTCGCCCGTCGGATGGCTTATTTATATAGGTTGCCAACTTTAGACCATCAACTAAAAGTTGGTTTTAATTGGCTAGTCCGTCCAATCATAGAGACACTTTCTCGGTAACTTAAAATTGGGAATGGGAAATGGGGATGGGGCATTGGTAAAAAACTAAGACATTTATCATGATTTGCTTTATTTCCGCCAATTTACTTAGCAGGTGCTAGACTCTACCCACAGAAGCTTTTAACAAGCCAAAATCTAACATTCAACATTCAAAATCTTCAAACTTTGATGGAACAACCGAAAGTTATTTTTTTAGATGCTGTGGGTACACTCTTCGATGTTAAAGGCAGTGTGGGTAAAGTTTATAGTCAGATAGCCGAGGAATTTGGTGTTACAGTTCCGGCCGAAACATTGAATACAGCCTTCATCAAAAGCTTTAAAGCAGCGCCAGCGCCGATATTTCCAGATGCAGAACTGCAAGATATTCCTCAACGCGAGTTTGATTGGTGGCGGATAATTGCCCTGAACACTTTTGAAAATGCAGGTGTTCTCAAGGAATTTTCTGACTTTTCGGCTTTTTTTAGCGAACTTTACATCCACTTTGGCACTGGCGAACCGTGGTTTGTCTATCCTGATGTTTTACCAGCTTTAATCAACTGGCGGCGGTTAGGGATTACTTTGGGGGTACTATCCAATTTTGATTCCCGAATTTACTCAGTATTGCAAAGTTTGGGATTGAGAGAGTTTTTTACCTCCGTTACCATTTCTACCCAGGTACGTGCAGCTAAACCCGACCCGCAAATTTTTGCTATTGCCTTAGATAAACATAAATGTTCCCCAGAGGCAGCATGGCATATTGGCGATAGCATTGTAGAAGACTACTATGCAGCTAAAGCAGCTGGACTCAGAGGCGTTTGGATCGATCGTCAGTAGATCGCAAACTTTCACAAACTTTCGCAAAAATTACAGCTTCAGCCCAGTTAATCGGCTAACAGGATTTGTTAAGAGCGATCGCCTAATGAAAAATAAGAGAGATGGTGAAGAGTGAAGATTTGAAACATCCGCCTCAAAACTCTGTTCATCTCAATTCCCAATGCCCAATTCCCAATTTCCAATGCTGGCCTAAGACTCGTATGATCGAGATATCAGGAAAACATAACAGCCAGACTTTTACCGCAAAACATGGGCAGTATTTGGGAAATCGATTTTTACTCTCGTCCAATTCTGGATGCTAATCAGAAAAAAATTTGGGAAGTTTTAGTCTGCGAAAGCCCCTTGGATATCGGCACAAAACCAGATTCTTTGTTTCGCTATGCTCAATATTGTCCCAGTACCCAGGTAAATTCGGGCTGGTTACGGACAGCATTGCAGGAGGCTATTGACCAAGCTGGAAAAGCACCAATTAAAATCCGCTTTTTCCGTCGCCAAATGAACAACATGATTACTAAAGCCTGCCAAGATATAGGCATTCCCGCCCAGCCTAGCCGCCGCACTTTGGTTCTCAACCAATGGTTACAAGAGCGCATGGAGGAAGTGTATCCTCAAGAACCAGGGTATCAAGGAGGGACTAATCCCTCAGTCCGCTTGGAAAAACCTTTGCCGCAACGTTTACCAGATGCTTTAGAAGGACAACAGTGGGTATTTGTTACCTTAGATGCTGCGGATTTTGCAGAGATGCCAGAGTGGGAAATTGGCTTTGGTGAAGCTTTCCCTTTAGAGTTGGCGAAAGTTTCACCCGAAGCCCGGATTCCTGGTATTTTGATTTTCTCACCCAGAGCATTACCCTTGGCTGGCTGGATGTCTGGTTTGGAGTTGGCTTTCTTGAGATTTGATACCAGTGAAGAGGCGAGATTGCTTTTAGAAACCGGTGTTAATGAAAGCTGGATTGTGGCAAATATCAAAAAACCTCAAGTCTTAGCAGAGGCTAAAGGTTTTGAAGAAGCCAAGCAAAAAGCTAACGGAGTGCATTTTATTGGTGTGCAGTCCGATCCCAAAGCACAATCTTTTGCTGGTTTTTGGCTGTTGCAAGAGATTAATCTTTGAAAATGGGGACTGGGGATTGGGAATTGGGGATTGGGGGAGACAAGGGGGAAAAGGAGAATAACCATGCCCAATGACCAATGACAAATGACCAATGACAAATGACAAGATCCGTTGAGACATGACAATGATTTGGGATAATTAACTGCGTCCATCAGTGTTGATCTGCGGTTTCAAATCGTAACTGTAGGGAAACGCTGATGATTTTTGGATAGTTATCTGCGTCCATCAGCAGAAAGCCCGATCGCCGGCTTTTAGCGATCGCACTTTCTCTTTCAGCGTTGATATGCGGTTCAAAATCCACAATTCACTAAGGGTCATGGATTCTGAAAATTTGTCACAAGATACACTAGCCGAACAGTTGCTGGAACTAGCTATAAAATCTGGAGCAGAAGCTGCTGAGGTGTATCAGTCGCGATCGCTTTCTCGTCCAGTGTTTTTTGAGGCAAACCGACTCAAACAGCTAGAAACCAACCAATCTGAAGGTACAGCATTACGACTTTGGCGAAACGGTCGTCCGGGACTCATGGTGGCTTACGGTTCCGTCTTAGCCGAAGTAATGGTGGAAAAAGCTCTGGCGTTAAGTCAACTGAATGAACCGGAAACTGTAGAATTAGGCTCTAACTTTCAGCCCTTCTACCAAGATTTAGGGAAAATTGTACCAGTAGAGATTTTGGTAGATTGGGGCAAGGAAGCGATCGCACTCATCCGTGATGCCTATCCCGATGTTATATGCAATGGTGACTGGGAATGTGATATTGAAACCACCAGACTAGTCAACACTAAAGGTTTAGATTGTCACTATACCGATACTACCCTCAGCTGCTATGTATCAGCAGAATGGGTGCGGGGCGATGATTTTTTAAGTGTTTCTGATGGTCAAACCAAGCGGGGGAAACTCCACCCGAAGATATTAGCTAACCAAATTTTACAACGGTTAATTTGGGCCAAAGAAAATGTCTCATCCCCTACTGGTCGTGTCCCGATTTTGTTCACTTCTAAAGCTGCCGATATGCTTTGGGGTACTGTGCAAGCAGCTTTGAATGGCAAGCTAGTCTTAGAAGTAGCTTCCCCCTGGGCAGAACGCCTGGGGAACCAAGTAGTTGCACCCAGTCTTACCCTTTACCAAGATCCAGAAGCCGGGCCTTACAGTTGCCCTTTTGATGATGAAGGCACTCCGACTAAATCTTTAGTATTTATCCAAAATGGTACTTTACAGCATTTTTATGGCGATCGCACCACTGGCCGCCAACTGGGTACTGACACAACTGGAAATGGTTTTCGTCCTGGTTTAGGTAGCTATCCCACTCCTGGATTATTTAATTTTCTGATCCAGCCAGGTTCGGTATCGCTACCAGATTTAATTACACAACTAGATGATGGCTTGATTGTGGATCAAATGCTGGGTGGTGACGGCAGTATTTCTGGAGATTTTTCGATCAATGTCGATTTAGGCTACCGCGTCCAAAATGGTCAAGTAATTGGGCGTGTTAAGGATACTATGGTTGCAGGTAATGTTTACACAGCCCTGAAGCAATTGGTTGCATTGGGCAACGATGGTGATTGGAATGGTTCTTGTTATACTCCATCTCTGATAGTAGAAGGACTATCTACCACGGGAAGAAACAATTAAATAATTCGTAATTCGGAATGACGCTCTCTACGTCCCTTGCGCGTGTCGAAGACAGACGCTAAAAGCGAACGAATACTCGCTAACGTAATTTGTAATTGGGGAGAGTGCTTTTGCATAGCAATCCTAAATAAATCATTTGTGAACAATAAGATCCCTGATTTATCTGGGAAGTTGGGTATGTAAGCCTTGAGTCAGAAATCAAATAGGATTTTCTGGTGTAGAAAGTACAGTAATTTTGGTCAGGGGTGCAATTCACAAGTGAACTACTAGCTTATTTACTTATGATAAAAAATACCAATAATCAAAGTAAAAATTATTGGTATTAGGATTGGAATAGCAACTATAAGTCCCCACTTACCAAACTTAATTTCTTCACCCTCAGATTTTAGAAACGCAATCCAACCTACAACTCCCATCAAAACCCAAATAAACCCAAAGGAAAGAAATATAATGAATACTGAATCTTCCATTTTTCACCAATTACATATATATACAAAAACTGGGAATTGAAGAATAATTTAAAAGTCAGAATGGGCTAAACCTTAGCTATCCGCTAACAGAAGTCAGAATCATTTTTAGTGAATCGTCTGCCAAAGCTTAAGAATATTCTCACCACTTCCACCACCGGCAATAGTTTGTCCATCTGGGCTGATGGCGATCGCATAAATATATCCAGAACCCGTCTCTAAAGTGCGGATTTGTTTTCCTGTTACCGGATTCCACAGTTTAATTGTCTTGTCACTACTGCCACTGACAAGGATTACACCATTTGGATTTACGCTGCTTGGCAAAAAGGCGACAGAATTAACCTTATCTTTATGCCCCTTTAAGGTGCGGATTTCCTTCTCTGTCTTCAGATTCCACAATTTAATTGTTTTATCTTTACTGCCACTGGCAAGAGTGGCACCATCAGGGGCAAAAGCAACTGAAAGAATTGAGTCTGCATTTCCCGCCAAAGTGCAGATTAATTTTCCTGTCTTCAGATTCCATAATTTTATTGTCTTGTCCCAGCTACCACTAGCCAGAGTTTTACCATCAGGACTAAAAGCCACAGATCCAACACCATTAGTATGTCCCTGTAATGTGCGGATTAACTTTCCTGTCTTCAAATTCCACAGTTTGATTTTCATATCCTTACTAGCAGTGCCACTGGCAAGAGTTTTGCCATCAGGACTGAAAGCTACAGAAGTCACTCCATCGGTATTTCCCTCTAAAGTACGAATTAACTTTCCTGTCTTCACATTCCACAGTTTGATTGTCTTATCCGCACTACCACTGGCGAGGATCTTGTTATCAGGACTGAAGGCTACAGTCCAAATCCAATTGGAATGTCCTTCTAAAGTGTGAATTTCCTCTTTACTTACCGGATTCCATAGCTTGATTGTCTTATCATCACTAGCACTGGCAAGGGTTGTACCATCAGGACTGAAAGCTACAGAATTGACATCGCTGGAATGCCCCTTCAGGGGTTCGGGCAGAAGATAATTTTCCGAGACGCTTTTTGGTGACGGAATCGGCTGAGAAATAGGCAAAGAAGGTTCAGTTTTTTGATTGGGGGGACTCTGGAAATACCAAACTCCCCCCAATCCCAACACCAAAATGCTAGAACCTAATAGCAGTTTACTTTTTAGCGTGTTATTTAGTTTTGATGAAACTGGCTCTTGATTTGCTGCTGTAGCTTTAAATGTTGTTGAAAGTATAGTAGGAGGCACTGATGACGAAGGTGGTAGCCCAGGTGTCAAGTCAGTTATGACTTCATCAGCCGATTGGTAACGTTTTTGGATGTCTCGTTGCAACAGCTTATCCAAAACTTCACCCAACTCTATAGATACAGAAACCTTTTCCCTTCCGAGACTGCTCAAATGTTGTCGCCAAGATCCTACCCAACTATAGCCCTCCTGTATCCACAGGTTAGATGGGCGAACCCCTGTTAGTAGATGAAAACAAGTCGCCCCCAAACTGAATAAATCACTAGCTGGGTAAGCTTTTCCATCTTGCATTTGTTCAAGTGGAGTGTAACCGTGTGAGCCAATAACAGTGCCCATCTTAGTCTGCACTGTTGCCGCCAACTGCTTGGAGGCTCCAAAATCAATTAGCACTAACCGCCCGTCACTTTGACGGCGAATAATATTTTGTGGTTTGATATCCCGATGAATCACTCCTTTCAGATGAATAAACTCTAGAACTGGCAATAAATCTAGCAAAAGTTCGCGAATTTTGGTTTCGCTATAGCTTCCCCGCATCTGCCATTCCTTAAGCAAGTTTTGCCCATCGATAAACTGCTGTACCAAAAACAGATAGCCATTTTGCTCAAAATAAGCCAATAAAGTTGGTATTTGCGGATGTTCTGCGAGTTCTTGTAGTCGGCTCGCCTCTTGTTTAAATAGCTCAATCGCCTTTGTTAATGGCCCAGTTCCCTGAACTTTTGGGGCAAATTGCTTAACGACACAGCATTCATTGAGCTTGTGTATATCTTCTGCCAAATAGGTTCTACCAAATCCGCCCTCATCTGACAACATCTGAGTCGGACGATAGCGACCTCCCAGCAGGGGGATCAATTTCGCTCTACAACTGTGGCAATAGTTGTTTTTATCAGGATTTAGGGGTTTTTGGCAATCGGGATTCACACAACAGAGCATACTGGGAATCCATTTCAATGGGAGTATATATTCATCTTAAGTCATGCAGTATAATCTCTGTTGTTAGTCAATATCACCGACATACTATACAAATCCCCAATCCCCTTACCTTATTAGGTATTGAACAACTTAAATAACTTGAGAAAAGTTGTACTTAAACGATGCCTTTTGAATAATTGATTGGCGTAAATTCAAGATATGAATTCCCGATTTCGTAGTCTGGCAACATCTAGCTCAATTGAGCAAAAATATATCGGCTTCTTGGCAACAATCCGAAAAGCAGCAATTTCAGTTTTTAGCTCAGTATATACTTCCAAAATTGATATTCACTCTAGTACATACAGGTTGGCAAAAATCCAGTTACCATCTCAAAAAAATTGGGCAAAATGCCCTTGTTAGAGGTTGGTAAATTTCCACCACGATATATTAGTAGTCTAAATTTGAATATAAATTTTTAGACTTAAGAATTGTCTATCTAGTCAAGACCAAATCATCAGCAAAGTTAGGAGCGTAATTATGCTACTAGAAACCAAAAACTATCGCCGCAAATTAAATCACATTTTAATTTGTTCCTTGAGTAGTAGTTTGTTGATCGCAAGTAATGTGCTGCCTATAAGTGCTTTGGCAAAACCTCAAAATCCTCAAGACTTTATAATTGCTAAATCACCAGATGAAAGACAACCAGAAGCAGTAGAAAAAGGAATTGAGCAACTTCCTGCTTCTCAAGCGTCAGTATCTCCAAGAAAGAAGACATCGGTTGAGTCACCAATACAGGCTAATCGAACATCGTCTACTACAGAAAATTCTCAGCAAACTTCCAGCGCTTCAGATGATGATACCTCTAGACCATCTAGGCGTAGGGCTTCTAATTCAAATTCTAATCGTTCCAATAGTAATGCATCTAGATCGTCTGGAGATAGAGTTTCTAACTCAAATAGCAATCGTTCTAATACTGGCTCCGGGAGGGTTCGCAAGTCAGGTTCTAATATAGCTACAAGTGGAAGTTCACCAGTTTCTTCGCCCGTGACACCTACTTATAAGAAGATTAACTTTGTAGATGTCGCATTAGGTATTCTGAGTAGGAATGACTTTAAATCTGAAGGTAGATATTTTCATTTCTATGAGTTTGAAGGTAGAGAAAATCAATTAGTCCAAATTAGGCTGATTGGCAGTAATGATACACGTAGAACGAATAACTTGAGTTTAAATCCTTTGTTGTTTCTGCACGATCCTAATAACAATGTAATCGTCAAAAAAGGGACTTTGCAAAAAAGCGGTGATGGGGATGATGCTTTCATTTTTGCACGACTGCCGATGAACGGCACTTACAAGATTGCAGTTACTAGCCGAGATCCCGGAGAGATAGGTCGCTATAGTCTGGCTCTAAGGAATGACAGAGCTAGCTATACTTTAGATGAATCAGGTCAACTAAGTGCCAAAAGCTCAACCCTGAAACAAAATGGAGGCGCTTACAATGTTTCTAATTTCCAAGGGAAAAAAAATCAGCTTATAAGTATTCGTGTAGATAGTGTTGATGAAGAATTTTCTCCTTACGTAGCTTTGCTAAATTCTCAAGGAAAGACGATCGCTATAGATAAAGACAAAGACAAAAATGGAGTGTACAGCGCTTTAATTGACCGAGCTAGGTTGCCTGAAGATGATACTTACTATATAGTTGTTACTTCCAAAAATCCACTGGAAAACGGTAAATATAGATTGACTATCTTCTGATTATCCTCTACCAGAGGAGAGGTTTTCACTGAGACAATTGCCAAATCTTAATGGTGTTGTCCTCACTAGCACTGACAAGGGTCTTGCTATCAGGACTGAAGGCTACGGATGTCACGGTGTTGGTGTGCGCCGCCAATGTGAGAATTTCCTCTCCTGTGGCTGAATTCCAGAGTTTGATGGTGCGATCGCGGCTACCACTAGCAATCATTTTACCATCGGCACTGAAGGCTACGGTTGTAACTGTGTTGGCGTGTCCCGCTAGTGTGCGAATTTCTTTTCCTGTAACTAGATCCCAAAGTTTGATGGTGCGATCGCGGCTAGCAGTGGCTAAAATTTTCCCATCTGGACTAATAGCCACAGATGTTACTGTTTGATAATTTCCCTCCAGTGTGCGGATTGAGTAACCTTTTGTTAAATTCCAGATTTTGATCGTCTTGTCAAAACTGCCGCTAGCAAGAATCACACCATCAGGGCTGATGGCTACCGATCGCACCCAGAATGTATGCCCTACCAGTGTCCGAATTTGCTCTCCTGTTGCCAAATCCCAGATTTTGATGGTGTTGTCATCACTACCACTAACCAGAGTCTCGCTATCAGCACTAATAGCTAGGGCATGAACTGAGTCAGAATGCCCCTCTAAAGTGCGAATTTGTTTTCGCGTTCTTAAATTCCAAATTTTGATCGTGCTGTCATCACTACCACTCACCAGAGTTTTGCCATCTGGGCTGATCGCTACGGCATTTACCTGTTGAGAATAGGCGTTGAGTGAAGAGATTTCTTTTCCGGTTGCGAGATTCCAAAGTTTGATTGTGCCATCGCCCCCACTGCTGGCAATGGTTTTACCATCGCGGCTGATGGCGACGGATAAAACTGAGTTTTCATGTCCTTGAAGGGTATTAGCTAAGGAAACCTTTCCCAAAGTAATCTTTGGCGGTTGACCTAAAAGCGCTTCATTTTTGCCAGAATTATTATGCTGACTTAGCCTGGTGACTAAACTGGTTTGAATCCGGCGAAAATGTTTATACCAAGATTCTTGGAATCCGAACAACAGAATGAAAGCACTTACCAAGATTAAAATTCTCAGTAAGGGATAACTTTTTGGTAAATATGGGGCTTTCGTTGGTGGTATTTTCCCAGATGACTTACCGGCTGGTGGTAATGCGAGGAGTTGTTTTGGAGTCAAGTCTCTAAGAACTTCTTCGGCTGACTGGTAACGTTCATAGATATCTTTTTTTAAAAGCTTGTCGATGACAAAATCCAATTCAGGATTTAACGGACTCCGCAAATATTCTCGCCAATTACTCACCCAGGCGTACCCAGATTCCATCCACAACTGAAAGGGCGAATTTCCTGTTAGCAGATGAAAGCAGGTAGCCCCTAAACCGAACAAGTCACTGGCGGGAAAAGCTTTACCGTCTCTAATTTGTTCTAGGGGAGAATAACCGTGTGAACCAATGGATGTGCCAGATTTCTGCTGAACTTTTGCGGTGAATTGCTTTGAGGAACCAAAATCAATCAGACTTAATCGCCCATCACTTTTATGGCGGATAATATTCTCTGGCTTGATATCCCGATGAATGACTTTGCGATCGTGGATAAATTTTAGAATGGGCAATAAATCTAGCAAAATAGATTGAATTTCCCTGGCGTTATACCCCTTGCGCTGTTGCAACTCCTTTAACAAATTCTCGCCATTGATAAACTGCTGCACTAAATATAGACAGCCATCTTGCTCAAAGTAAGCTATCAAAGTCGGAATTTGGGGATGTTCCCCCAGGTCTTGTAGTCGCTGCGCTTCTTCAGCAAACAACTCCATCGCCTTTTTTTGCGACCAAGTTCCTTGAAACTTAGGAGCTAATTGCTTGATAACACAACGTTCATTGAGTTTATCGACATCTTCTGATAGATAGGTTCTGCCAAATCCCCCCTCATCTGAAAGGACTCGGATGACACGGAAGCGATTTCTTAAAAGTGACACCAACGGGGTGCTACAACTTTGGCAAAACTTCTTTCCATTGGGATTCAGGGGATTTGGGCAATCGGGATTTAAGCAGCAGATCATTCTCTGACAGGCGCGACTGCATGATAACTTAGGCTAAGTTTGCCCCGAACTGTCCCTTAAGAAAATTGACTCTCGCTTACTTGTGGTAGAAAACCCTGTTCTGGGGATTGGGGAATTACTTATATAGTTAGCGTTTGTAAATAGTAGTCAGTCTTCCCGATCTGTGGAAAACTACGAGAGCCATAAAATTAATTATTCTTCCGATTATATAATAATCTGAATAAAAATATTTTTTTGAACTGCTAGCCCTAGTAATTTTGCTTGTATATTGACAAGCAACAATTGACTAAGTAATTAAGTGAAACCCCGATTAATTAACCATTACTGACTATTAAATATAGTCACAATGCTTACTAGATTTGTTTTTGATATTTTAAATCGCCAATACTTAAAGTAACAAAAGGTTGTTTGAAAAGTACACCATAGCTAAAAAGGGGGCAAAAACTACTCGAAGTCACCCAATTTATCGAGAGATTTCGGCGGATCTATAAGTCTTTGAGACATCACAAATAACTTTAAAACATCGTCTTTACTTAAGCCTTGCTCGCCATTTCCGAATAGCACTAGCAGTTCTGGCAACAGGTGGCAGGTACACATCAGGAGTTTCGTTAGAGTTTTCGTATTGTGTAATACTTTTATTACTTAATTTTTGCGTAGTTAGACAGTTAGCTAAAGTAGGCAAATAGCTTTCATAACTTAAAGCTTTTATCACTTCATCAGCAGCCTTAAACCGATCGGCTAAGGTCATCTTCACCATTTTTCCTAAAATCTGGGCGAAGCTATCGGTAATACTTACTTCTTTTTGCCACCATATCTCACCAGTATTTGGGTGATAATCAAATTCTAAAGGACTTTTAGCGGTCAACATATAAATACAAGTTACACCTAGTGCATAAATATCACTGGCATAAACCGGACGCAGAGAAAATTGTTCTGGTGGCGCAAATCCTCTAGTACCAATAAAATTGGTATTAGCGGCTTGATTGGTAGAGTTTTCACAAGCATCAACTAATTGTTCTTTCACCGCACCAAAATCAATCAGCACTACCCGCCGATCGTACTCACACCGCAATAAATTTTGGGGCTTAATATCCCGATGAATCACATGATGTTTATGAAGATACTGTAATACTGGTAATAATTCTCGTAAAAACTGTTTAACTGAGGCTTCACTTTTAGGCCCAGTTCGCCGCATTTCTTGGGCCAAAGTCAAACCCGGTATGTATTCTTGAATTAAAAAAAACTCTCCATTGGACTCAAAGTAGTCTAATAGCATGGGAATTTGCGAATGACTACCGAGTTGACCTAAAGTTCTTGCTTCTTTTTCAAAACGCGCACATGCCTTTTGCCAACTTTGGGGACTAGTCACTTTCGGACAAAGCTGTTTAATCACACACAGAGGATTCCCTGGTAATACGGCATTTTTGGCTAAAAATGTAATGCCAAAACCACCTCTACCTAGAATTTGCAATATTTCATAGCGATCGCGAAACAGCTTCTTGGAACCACACATCTGACCAAGTTGACTTTGCTGTGAAATGCTCTCTTGAGAATTCGTTATTTTCTGAGAAAAGCGATTCATTAGTATAGAGTATCTGCTCTGAAATGTCTCTAATCTTACGACGAATATTTCTTGATAACAGTAATCTTACTGGAACTTTGCTAAATCATCACTACTTTTCTGTTAAAAATTTAAAAAGCAAAAATAAATCTCTGTAGAACTAGCGCTTTTAAAGTAACTCCAAAAATCTCTTTTGTCTCTGCGTTCTCTGCGCCTCTGCGGTTTAAAAGTAATTTATTTGACTAGCAAACACGCAGATAGCACAGGGTAAGAAGTTAAAAACGGTATTGAGTTCTAAGGCACCTCAATGGGAATCAAAGCATTTTCTGGCAAATAGTTGCAAAAACGCCCTTCATCTGCTAGCACCAAAATCAAGCGCAGAGGATAATCTGGCGGAACTTGCAAATCTGCCCACGGGACAGCTAATTCTAAACAATTATTTAAGGCTACTTGAGCGCGACTGAAACGGGGCTGCCATTGATAATTGTCTCCAGCTTCCCGAAACTGAATCGATTGCGTGAGCAAGTTAACTTCCAGAAGATGGTGAAAAAGGTAATTAAGTGGGGCTGCATCTGGTAAATCTGCCAAGGGAACTGGGCTATTAACCATTGTTTTTTCTGGATAAAACCACAGCAAATTTAACTCTGTTGGCAAATCCTGTCCTGGCGTAGCGCCACTTTTAAAGTCCAGCCGCAAATAGAAATTCAGGTGATCCACCCCATACCAAAGTCGCTGGATGACACTGCTATTGTGCATTGTTCCCCGCGCCCCGCCGATTTCTATGCGTCCAGCTTTGTCCCAATCTTGCTCGTCACCCTTACCATCAATGACGGGATGGATAAATCCTTGTGGGGTCTGGTTTGTCTGTGCTTCGTGGATTTCCACTGGTTGCTTGAGATAGGGCGGTATAGGTTCGTTTAATGCTTTGTAAATGCCAAACAGGTGTTCTCGAAATAACTGGTCAAAAATGGCATCTTGATTTGAAGAGTGTCCTGCACCAAACCACCAAAACCAGTCTGAACCCTCTGCGGCATACAATGCTTCCCATGCTTCTGGGTTGTTTTCTTCCGTCGCTTCGGGATGACTTGCCAGCATAATCCTTGCCTCTGTCAAGTAATCCCAAGCACGATTTTTGGCGCGATCGCCGATCCAGGTGGTGAAGCTACCATCCACCCAAGAACCACTATGTAGTTGCCCTGCGGGAATGGTGGCTGTGGCGGGAAATTCTTCGAGAAATTCGGAGGCGGTGACGAGTTTGAGATGAGGTTCATCGCTCAAACTTTGATATAAAGCTTCTAGGAAGGGTTTACCGTCTTGGGGATAAAATTCCCAGCAATTCTCCCCATCCAAGGCGATGGTAACTAGCCAAGGTTGTTCACTTTGACTATCTCTTTGCATTTTTGCGATCGCTTGCAAATGTCCCACCAAGTCTGCTGCTGCCTGCTTTGCTGGCATCGCACTGTAGGTAAAGCCAATCAAATCTGATAATCTGTGGTCGCGAAATACAATTGACAAATCACCCTCTGCGGTTTGCAGGCGATAGGGCCGATACAACAGTTCTGGTTGCTGTACATTTCCCGCTCCATCCCGATGAAAAAAGTGTTTCAGCGTCCACCCTAAGACTGCTTCATCTGAGCATATCCACTTAAATCCTTGGTTAATAATGTGTGGAAGGATTGTCGGGCTGACTGACTGTTCCGAAGGCCACAAACCACGAGGGATTTGTCCAAAGCGGTCTTGATAAAAGTTCCAAGCTTTCCGTAAGTGGCGGGGAATATCTTCTTCCCACTGAAAGCGCTGCTGAGGTAGTGTCATATTGGGCACAGCTACCCGACCAGAGTTAGTATCAGCTAGCAAGGGCAAAATTGGGTGGGTGTAAGGCGTGGTAGTAACTTCTAGCTGCCCCGCCTCTTGCATTTTGCGATGTTGAGGGATAATGCGGCTGAGAATTTCTCGTTGTTTGGAATAAATGCGCTGGCGATCGCTTAAAGTAAAATTCCGACCCTGTTTTAACCAAGTCGCAATTTCCGGGTCATCCCAAAACAGAGGATCGATCCAAGCCAAATTATGCCAAGCTAGCAAATCACCATAATCTGGCAATTCCCAATTTGCTAAACACCAAGCTTGCCCCTTCTCCTGCCTTTGCTGATATAACTCGGCATAGCGAGGATGGGGGTCAATTAGCGTATGGTGATTGGCATCAAAAAAGTGTTGGATAATAAATTCGCGCTGTTGCTGGGTGAGTTGTTCATCCGGTGTCAAGCAGGCTGTGAGATAAGGGTCAAAAGCAGTCCCAGCAATATAATCTTCGAGTTGTAATATCAGCGATGGTACTAAATTTACCGTTTGGTGTAACTTAGGATACCGTTCTAAGAGCAATACCAAATCTAAATAATCTTTAGTCCCATGTAAACGTACCCAAGGTAGACGGTACTGCTGGCTCGCAGATAGTGAAACGCCACTACCAGGAGATTTGTACAGAGGCTGATGTTGATGCCAGATAAAAGCGATGTAAAGAGGATGGGGCATAGCGAGTGACTAGGGGTTAGGAAATGGGGATTAGGTATTAATGATAAATTATGAATGAAAAAATCCATTCTTCCCCAGTCCCCAATCTCCAGTCCCCAGTCTCTACACTACTTGTTCAATTTCCGCAATTTCAGGAATCATTTCTTTTAAGCGACGTTCAATACCCATTCTCAGGGTCATTGCCGAACTGGGACAAGAACCACATGCACCTTGCAGGCGCAGTTTTACAACAGGCCCATCGAGTTCTACGAGTTCCACATTGCCGCCATCAGACATGAGATAAGGGCGCATTTCATCTAAGACTGTTTCAACGTTGTCAATTGTGAGTTCCATAGTTTTAGACCTGCTAAGTTAATGATGGGCATTGGGAATGGAGCTTTGGGAATGGGGCATTGAATAATGGTGATTACTGTACCCTATACGCCGTTACTGGTTAACCATTATCCAAAATTTTATTTTTCATGTTGTCTGGAACAGAGTTTTCGTCTGAGCCTCCTACTTTACTTTAGCTTTTAGGTTCTGCTTTGCAGTCTGACGGAAGACAGGATTTTAAGTAAAAGGGGTCAAAAATCTATTTTTCGCAAATTTGAGTAGAGCAAAACAAAAGCCAACATTTAGGTGTTTGTTGTGTTTTGTTCTTCACAACCCAGCCCATAATTATACAATTGTGTGGACTAGGGGCATAATTCTTTCCAATCCCCCATCCCCAATTTGATGATTTCTTAACTAATAATTACTAAAAAACTTTAAAATTTAAAATCCAAAACCTAGTATTACTAATGACCAATGACCAATGACTAATGACTCATTCAGCACTATTTATAGAGTCGCCATCACCAGACGAAACCATAACTGGTTGTTGATATAGTGGCACGGTGAATGTGACTGTTGAGCCAAGTCCTTCACCCAAACTATAAAAATGTACCTCGCCGCCCATAGCCTCCACTAACTTCTGGGATATTACCAGTCCTAAACCTGTGCCGCCGTACTGGCGAGTGCGGGAGCCATCCACCTGAGAGAATAATTGAAAAAGCTTATCTTGTTTGTCTAAAGAAACACCAATACCCGTGTCTGCAACACGTACTTTCACCATCCCAGGAAATTGCTGACCTTGAAAGTTCGCCTTTTTGAGTACTAAATCGGCGCTGACAGTAACGCCGCCTTCATGGGTGAACTTGATGGCATTGTTCACCAAATTAAGCATCACTTGTAGTAACCGTTGATAGTTACTTTGGACAATGATTTCATCAGAGGTAGCAGGCATTTGCATCCGAAAGCTGAGGTTTTTTATTTGTGCTTGGGGACGCATGAAACCTTCTACATGACTAAATAGCTCATCTAGCTTCACTGGAGCGTAAGCTAGTTCCATTTTGCCAGCTTCGATTTTGGCAATGTCCAAAATGTCGTTGATGATATTCAGCAGATGTATCGATAAGTGATGAGCTTCTGCCAAAAACTGGTTTTGTTCTTCTGGGTCGTCTGCCATCCCTTCCAAAATCAGCTTCAAGAAGCCAATCATGCCGTTGAGAGGGGTACGAATTTCATGAGACACATTGGCCAGAAACTCGCTTTTGAGGCGGGAAGCTTCTTCGGCTTTTTGACGCGCTATTTCTAATTCTTCATATAAAGTAGCATGAGCGATCGCAGTTCCCAATTGATCTGCTGCTTCTTTAGCTAGTTCTAATTCCGATTCTGTTAATGTGTAACATTCATCCTGCCAATTCAAGGCAACCAATCCATTCGCTTGGTCTTGATAGCAAGTTGCAACCACCAAAGTTTTCTGCCGCCCAGACTCCTTGTATCCAGCCACTTCCATCACAACTGGTTCTAGGGTTGTCAAAGCCTGAGTAAAAGCAGGCTCAGAAGCTATATCTATTTCTGAGCCAAGCATTGATTTGAGTTCTGGCTGGCGATACTCAGCCTTCACTTTTACTTTTGAGCTAGAGGGTTGATAAGGACAAATAATACAGCGCTCTAGCCGCAGTGCTTTCCCCAAACTGTCAACTGTTTGCTGCCAAATTATATCTAAATCCAATGTCCTGCGGATATTTCTGGTAATGCGATTTACCAGTTTTTGGTGTTGCTGCGATCGTAAAGCCAACTCTATTTGTGTGGGCGTTTTGGATGCTACACGCGCTTGTTTTTTGTTCAGCGTTGCTTGCACTAACCGTCCCATCACTAAAACTGTAGTGGCAGTTGTTCCTAAACTCGGCATAATCGGACTAATCACTAAGTCCAACTCAAATAATTCCTGGTGGTAGCTAAACCAACACTGAAACCTTTCTGGCACCAAATTTGTCAAAATTCGGTGCAATCGTTCCAAATAATTAACCTTATCCACCGGGACAAAGGTTTGGGTCTGGTTCAGATCGTCAACTATTTTTTCGGTATTTAACCCCAGGAGTTCGCTGTGCTGCCAACAAAAGGTCAGATAGCGCCCTGCCCCATCTTGCGTATATACCAACTCGGCTCCTAGAGCTGGTAATGAGCCATCAGTCTTACTGGTAATAGATTCCAGATTTTGGGAAAATACATTTGGCAATTGGGAATTGGCAGTAATAGTCATTAATTGAGTTGGATAGACAAAGGGTATCCGACCGTGATTGTACTAAAGCTGCTCAAATTTTTGCATAAATTTTTACAGCTTTTTTATTTTTGATTATGTATTTCTTAATGTTTTGAAATCCGGGTTGGCAAACTTCACCTTTTTTAACTTACATTGACAGATGAATGATGGCATCAATCGTTCCATTCACCTCGAGGAGGAACGGGGGTACGCACAGGGGTGCGCGTCAGTTCGTCATCTCTGAGGATTTCACCGCGTAACCACTGGCGAATTGCTACCTCAATCACTTTACTTGGATCGTTGGTGAGATGCTGAATTTGCTCTAGTAACTCGGAATCCAGGCGGACAGCAATTTCTACCTTATCGGCTCGTGTGTTTTCCGCTTCGGTAGTTCTCTCTTGCATATTCATAGGTTTGATATACTGTGAATTGGTTTTGTCTAAAGCTTTGTAAAGTAGTTATATTCATCATTTGGGCTAATTCACTGAAAAATCTTCAAGGGGACAGTTAAATAGTTCCCCCAAATAGCACCAAAGTAACAGCTTTAAGTTTCAAATCGCATTTTACATATAACTGGCTAGACAATGGCTTTAGAAGTTTTGCCGATAAATTCAGTGATTATGGGGAATTACGAGTCGCAATTGCCCACGATCGCTACACGATCCTACATGTACTTATTTACATTTATTGTACGCTCCTAGATGTTGAATACTAGCAGCGACAAATAGACTTTCATAATATTCTTAAAAGTCCACCTATTTAGATCGAAAGTTAAAGATGGGGTGAAGAAGGGACTGGGAATTGGGTACTGGGTATTGGGGACTGGGTATTTTGGGTATTAAGTTAGGAAAACTCTTCCCTAGTCCCTAGTCCCTAGTCCCTCGTCCCCAGTCCCCAGTCCCCATTAAAAGCAAGCAGCGTCTTGGCTAAGAAAGCATTAAAATACATTAAGTAAATTGCTCTTTTAACTTTGGTTGCTGCTAAGGCAAAGATAGTATATGACTGACGTTCCCGCAGTTCGCATTCGCAATTTTTGTATTATTGCTCACATCGACCACGGGAAATCAACCCTCGCCGATCGCTTACTACAAGCTACTGGCACTGTTGAAGACCGACAGATGAAGGAACAGTTTCTCGACAACATGGATCTGGAAAGGGAGCGCGGCATTACGATTAAGCTGCAAGCTGCCCGGATGAATTACACAGCGAAAGATGGTCAGCAATATGTGCTGAACTTAATTGACACTCCAGGACACGTTGATTTCTCTTATGAAGTCTCCCGCTCTCTTGTTGCTTGTGAAGGAGCGCTATTGGTAGTAGATGCGTCCCAAGGTGTAGAGGCGCAAACTTTGGCAAATGTATATTTAGCGTTAGAGAGTAACCTGGAAATTATCCCGGTTTTGAATAAAATTGATTTGCCAGGGGCAGAACCAGAACGGGTAATTGGCGAAATTGAAGAAATTATTGGTCTAGATTGCAGTGGTGCGATTCTGGCTTCTGCTAAAGAAGGAATTGGTATTAATGAGATTTTAGAAGCAGTTGTCGAGCGGATACCGCCACCGCCCAATACCATAAATGAACGCTTACGAGCGTTAATATTTGATAGTTATTACGACAGTTACCGGGGAGTAATTGTGTATTTTCGGGTGATGGATGGCACACTAAAAAAAGGCGATCGCATCCATTTAATGGCATCCGGTAAAGAATTTGAAATTGATGAGTTAGGCGTTCTTTCTCCCACTCAAAAGCAAGTTGAAGAACTGCACGCCGGAGAAGTAGGCTATTTGGGGGCGGCAATTAGAGCTGTAGCTGATGCACGAGTAGGAGACACAATTACCCTCAGTAAAGCGAAAGCGGAGTCACCCTTACCAGGTTACGCAGAAGCGAACCCAATGGTTTTTTGCGGGATGTTCCCCATTGATGCCGATCAATTTGAAGATTTGCGGGAAGCCTTAGAAAAGCTGGAACTCAACGATGCAGCGCTGCACTACGAACCAGAAACTTCGAGCGCGATGGGGTTTGGCTTCCGTTGCGGGTTCTTGGGCTTGCTGCACATGGAAATTGTCCAGGAACGTCTAGAGCGAGAGTATAACCTCGATTTGATCATTACAGCCCCCTCGGTGGTTTATAAGGTGATCACCCTTAAAGGTGAGGAACTCTACATCGATAATCCTAGCCGCTTACCTTCGCCTAACGATCGCGAAAGGATTGAAGAACCCTACGTCCAAGTAGAGATGATTACGCCGGAAACTTATGTTGGCAGCTTGATGGAGTTGTCACAAAACCGCCGTGGCATCTTCAAAGATATGAAATATCTCACTCAAGGACGAACCACACTTACGTATGAGCTACCCTTGGCGGAAGTTGTAACTGACTTTTTCGATCAAATGAAGTCGCGATCGCGCGGCTACGCCAGTATGGAATATCACATCATTGGCTACCGTGAAAATCCTCTGGTGAAGCTGGATATTATGATTAACGGCGATCCTGTGGATTCCTTGGCGATGATTGTCCATCGGGATAAAGCTTATAACGTCGGGCGGGCAATGGCAGAAAAACTCAAAGAGCTAATTCCCCGCCATCAATTCAAAGTCCCAATTCAGGCATCTATTGGCAGTAAAGTTATCGCCAGCGAACATATCCCTGCTTTGCGGAAAGATGTGCTTGCCAAGTGCTACGGTGGTGATATCAGTCGGAAGAAGAAACTTTTGCAGAAGCAAGCAAAAGGTAAAAAGCGGATGAAATCTGTAGGTACTGTGGATGTACCCCAGGAAGCTTTTATGGCAGTACTGCGCTTGGATCAAAACTAAGAGAAAGAAGAATTCAGGAGTCAGGAATCAGAATAGGCTAAACCTTAGCTATCCGCTAACAGAATGAATTGAAGTCCGAGTGGCGGATAGCGTAGCGATAGCGAGTTTGCGTTAAGTTATGCGTAAGTAAAATATTCTGAATTCTGAATTCTGAATTCTTTTTCAACGTTATCCCTTCTGTGAATATTACGAATTACGAATAATTTGTTTAACAACAACAATAAAACGTTCCATGTCAGCTTGGGTAATAGCTCCCATTGTTGATACTCGGAAGATAGATTGAGCTAAATTTCCCTGTCCAGAATAAATGATATAGTTTTGTTGCTTGAGTTGGTCGTGAAATTTCTCATAGCTGAAACCATCGGGTAAGTAATAGGCATTCAAGACAACGGATGAACTGCCAAGAGGAAGTAGAGGTTTAATTCCCATTGAGGCTAATCCGTCTCTGACTAGGCTGGCAAGTTGGTTGTAATGGCTGTGTCTGGCACGCCAACCCCCTGCTTCGGTCATTTCTTGCAAAGCTTCTGTTAAGGCATAAAATGTCTGTACTGATTGCGTAAAAGGTGTACCGCCTCGGTCTTGCTGCTGGCAATAGGTTCCTAAATCTAAATATAAAGTGCGGGGAATTGTGTCTACTGGTAGTGCATCCCGTTGCAGGATGACAAAGGACACTCCAGGAACCCCATGCAAACATTTATTGGCTGTTGCAGCGCAAGCAGTAATTCCCCAATCGGCAAAATTTAGTTCCTCTGCACCAAAGCTGCTGACACCATCTACTAATATTTTGATCTGGCGTTCTTGACAAATGGGTGCAAGTTCTAGCAAATTATTGAGGCGACCGGTAGTAGTTTCGTGATGAACGACAGCCAGGTGGGTGATGTCAGTGTTTTCATCTAAAAGCTTGACTAAAGCGTTGATATCTATTTCGGCATCCCAAGGATGGGAAAGTGTGATGTAATTAATGCCGTGGATTTTGGCGATTTTGGATAGTCGTTCGCCATATACACCGTTTTCAATGACTAGTAATTTCCCGTCTGTGGGTACTAAACTGCTAATCATCGCTTCCATCGCGGCAGTACCAGAACCAGTTAGGAGAACTGCTGCCCAGCCGCTTCCAAGACCATAAACTTGAAGTAATTGTTCGCGGATTCTGCTCTGAAGTTGGGAAAATTCTACTTCCCGATGACACAAATCGGGATGTAATAGGGCATTTCTGACGCGATCGCTTAAATTGACGGGGCCGGGATTTAGTAAAATCATTTTGTTATTTGTTAGGGAACTCCAAAAAATAAATTATTCAATTTGTCTACTCAACTAGACTTCTTTCTTCCTTGTCTCCCTTGTCTTCCTTGTCCCCCTTGTCCCTCTCCGACGGAATATTTTTTTACTTGGAAATCCCTTATTGGTCATTTGTCATTGGGCATTTGGCATTAATAAATTAAAAGTTTGTATTTTGAACAAGAATATCTAGGACAATACGAGATAATTGCACTACCAGCGTTATGTCCATAGATTTACGGGAATTTTATCAGGCTACCGACCCCAGCAGAACTCTGTTTGTTAACAATAGCTCTGATGGCAAGTATTATATAGATTTTTCTTCAGTTCGAGGTGGTGATATTCTGGGCAAGCTGAAGCAGAAAATTACTTTTTTTAAGCCCAATGAACCCACTTGCACTTTATTTACTGGGCATATTGGTTGTGGAAAATCGACGGAACTATTACGGTTACAGGCAGAACTGGAAAAATTAGGCTTCCAAGTGGTCTATTTTGAGTCCAGTGACGACCTGGAAATGACTGATGTTGATATTGCTGATGTGCTACTAGCGATCGCTCGACGGGTAAGTCAAAGTTTGGATAAAATTACTCTGGAGTCACCTAACAAGTTTAACGAGTTGCTCCAAGGTGCTTGGAAGGTCTTAAACTCCGAGGTGACGGGGGTAAAAGTTAAGGTTCCCAATGTCGGCGATTTTGGTGTAACTTCTGAAAAAGAAAAGCTTTCTCTATCTGTGGGCATTGGTGAAATCACCGCAAAGATGAAAAATGACCCCACGCTGCGAGAAAAACTCAATCAGTATTTAGCACCGCAGAAAACTAAACTGCTAGAAGCAATTAATCAAGAATTATTGGAACCTGCGATCGCTAAACTCAAACAGCAGGGTAAAAATGGTCTGGTGGTAATTGTCGATAATCTTGACCGCATAGATAATCGTGTCAAACCTTGGGGTCGTCCGCAGCAAGAATATCTATTTGTCGATCAAGGTGAGTTTTTGACTAAGCTTAATTGTCATCTCATCTACACCATGCCCTTATCTTTGAAGTTTTCCAACGATTACGGAATGCTGACTCAGCGTTTCCCAGAAGATCCCAAGGTGTTACCAATGGTTCCTGTACAAAAGACTGATGGCAGTGTTCATTTACAGGGAATGGCACTGATGCAGCAGATGGTACTAGCAAGAGCTTTTCCTGAGTTGACACCAGAGGAGCGTTTAAATAAAGTTACCGAGATTTTTGATAGTGCGGCTAGCCTAGAACGGTTATGTAAAATCAGCGGTGGTCATGTGCGGGACGTGCTGAGGCTGTTGAATACCTGGATTATGGAAGAAATGAGTCTTCCCTTAACCCGTGACACCTTAGAGCAAGTTATTCGTTCTCGGCGGAATGAAATAATGTTGCCGATTTCTGATGATGAGTGGCAATTGTTACGTCATGTCAAGGAAAGAAAAAAGGTGAGTGATGACCAAGGATATCAAAAACTGATCCGCAGTCGGTTTGTTTTTGAATATCGGGATGGTGGCGAGTCTTGGTTTGATGTTAATCCCGTCTTGGCTGAAGCCAGAGAGTTGAACGTTCCTTAACAGTAGGGTGTGTTACGGCTTCCGTAACGCACCATCTCTAGTACACAACCGACATCTTCCGTAACGCAGCATCTCAGGTTTTCGGTGCGTTACGCTTCGCGGTAACACACCCTACACGCACACTGTACATAAGTTTATGATTCCAGAACAACCATCAGAAGATGAGCATGTAAACAGCGATGTCTACGACGGGCTACACCTACGCTCTCTGAAACAATTAGCTTGGGCGATTGAATCTTCCGTGGGACAGTTTAAGCTGATTTTGGCACGGTGTAATTATGCTAGCTTGCGCGATCGCTTAATCTCCAGATTGCGAGAAATTTGTCAAGTCGAAATTCGTGTCTTGGCGGTGCAGCAATCTCGCAAAACTCTTTATACTGCGATTCAGGAAGAATTCACCGAAGAGATACCAGCCTGTGTAATGGTTGTGGGTTTGGAATCAGTGCAGAATTTATCTGTGATGTTAACTTCTGCGAATCAGGTGCGGGAAGAGTTTCGCAAGAATTTTGCTTTTCCTTTAGTGTTGTGGATTGACGATGAAATCTATAAGCAACTAATACAGCTTGCGCCAGATTTGGAAAGTTGGGCAACTACGAGAAATTTTGAGATATCAACACAAGAATTAGTAGATTTTGTTACTGAAACGGCTAATTCTTGGTTTAATAATAACTTAAAATTTAGCGTAGATGTATATATCAAGCTGGAAAATGAGTTAGAAGCAGCGCAAAGATATTTACTCAATAAGCCAGATGTTTATAATTTAGAAATTCAAGCTAATTTAGAATCTTTATTAGGTTTTCTCAAACAGATAAATAATCAAAAAGATTTGGCTTTAGAATATTATCACAAAGCTGATAAGCTCTGGCAGCAAAGTAATGATTTAGAACGTCAGATAAAAATCCTCGGTGAAATCGGTTTTTGTTATTATCTCAAAGCTTTTAAACATCAAGATATTAATCATCCCGATTGGCAAGCGACTTGGCATTATCTTCAAGAATATATAAATTTTATTAGCCGGTTGAGAAGTCCAGATTTAATTGCTAATGCAGTAGTTAAATTCGGTGATATCTTGCGAGACTTGCAAAAGTGGGAAATTTTGCAGAGTCTTGCAGAACAAGCTTTAGTAGTACATCAAACTAATAACCAGCTAAGGGAATTAGCCAAAGATTACGGTTTTTTAGCTGAGGTGGCTTTGGCTAAAAGAAACTGGGTTGAAGCAAATCAGCTTGTTCAGCAAGCTTTGAAAGTTTTTGCTGCAATTCCCAGTGTGGAATCAGCGAGTATATCAGGGGTTGTATCGGAGATTTCCGCAAGAGATTTTAAATCAAAAGATTTGAGTTTATATCAGTTTATTTTAGGTCGTTCTCAATACCATTTGGGTCAAATTCAACAGGCAAATCTCAGCTTAGAAACTGCTAGGGATGTGGGTAATCCCCTAGAAGATGTCAGGCTTTACTTGGATATTCTGAGATTTTTGCAGCAGATTTATTTTGAACAGAAAGAATATCTCAAAGCATACAAAATCAAACAGCGACGGCGTTCTATTGAACAGCAATTTGGTTTGCGGGCTTTTATTGGTGCGGGTAGGTTAGAAGCTACAAAGCAGGCGCTTGTAGAGACATTGCGCTTAAACTCTCCCCAAGGAAACATTGCCCCAGAAATTGCTGCATCTGGTCGCCTATTGGATGTAGAACGTTTGATTGAACGCATGGGTCGCCCTGATTATAAATTGATAGTAATTCATGGGCAATCGGGTGTTGGCAAAAGTTCCCTAGTGAATGCGGGACTGATACCAGCTTTAAAGAATAAAGCGATCGGTGTTCAAGATTATATGCCGGTAGTAATGCGGGTTTACACCAACTGGGTAGAAGAATTAGGCAGGCTTTTGGGAAAAAGTGAGGAGTGGGGAATTTGTAGAGACGCGATTCATCGCGTCTTTCCTGAATGGCGAGAGTCAGAACTCGGAACTTCAGCCTCAGAACTCGGAACTTCGACCTCAGAACTCGGAACTTCAGCCTCAGAACTCGGAACTTCGACCTCAGAACTCGGAACTTCGACTTCAGAACTCGGAACTTCGACTTCAGAACTCGGAACTTCGACCTCAGAACTCGGAACTTCGACCTCAGAACTCGGAACTTCGACTTCAGAACTCGGAGGTTCGACCTCAGAACTCGGAACTTCGACCTTTGATATTCAAAATACCCACTCCTTACTTCTTTCTTCTTCTTCACGCCCTAGTGCAGACGCGATGAATCGCGTCTCTACAAAGTTTCTAATCACTCAACTACGGGAAAACGAACAGCGCAATCTCCGCACAGTGCTAATTTTCGATCAATTTGAAGAATTTTTCTTTGTTTACACCGAACCTGCACAAAGGAAGCAATTCTTTGAGTTTTTGGGAGAGTGTCTGAATGTTCTATCGGTGAAGGTTATCTTATCGCTGCGGGTGGATTACATTCATTACTTGCTCGAGTGCAATGATTTGCCCAGTCTCAAGATTATTGGCAATGACATTCTCAGTAATAATGTGCTTTACAAGTTGGGGAACTTCTCACCTGCGGATACGAAGTCAATTATTCAGCGTTTAACTGCAAATACTAGTTTTCACTTAGAGGATGCTTTAGTTGAACAACTGGTGCAAGATTTAGCCGGGGAATTGGGCGAAGTTCGTCCCATTGAGTTGCAGGTTGTGGGGGCGCAACTGCAAACGGAGAATATTACAACTCTGGCAGAATATCGGCAGCGTGGTACTAAAGACGAATTGGTTAAGCGTTATTTGGATGAAGTTGTTAATGATTGCGGCGTTGAGAATCAGCAAGCAGCAGACATATTACTGTATTTGCTGACGGATGAAAAAGGAACTCGCCCGTTAAAGACTCACGCTGAGTTGGAACGCGATTTGTTCGCGTATTTCTCGGAGATCCCCCCAACCCCCCTTAAAAAGGGGGGCTTAATTTCTTCTACCCCCTTTTTAACAAGGTTTGGGCGTTTAATTCCCCTACCTCAACCAATAGTATCTTTTGCAGTGGGGTTCAAATCTCCATTCCAAAACTTAATTACGAATTACGTTAGCGTAGCGGGGCGTAGCCCATTACGAATTACGAATTATTTAGAGGCGGGGGGATCAGAAGGTAGGGCGGAACAAGCTTCTGAAATCAGTAAATTAGATTTAGTGTTAGAGATTTTTGTCCAATCTGGCTTAGTGGTTTTGTTACCAGAAAACCCCGCCGACCGTTATCAACTGGTACACGACTACATCGCCACCTTTATCCGCCAGCAACAAGAACCGAAGTTAAAGCAGGTGATGGCGGAACTGGAAAAAGAACGAGAACAAAGAAAACTGAGTGACGCAAAACTCAATGGTTTTCTCAAACGCGCCCTTTTTGGTTCAGTTTCAGCCGGATTAGTCTTAGCTGGCCTCACATTTACAGCCTGGGATGCAGCACAAAGGGCAGAACAGGAAAGAAAACAAGCTGAAATCAGTGAAATTTACGCCCTTGCTAACTCTTCAGCTAGCTTTTCTGCCTCTGGGCAAATCTGGGATGCACTGACAGAAGGCTTAAAAGCGAATGGAAAACTGAAAAATGCCGGGAAGGTGGCAATAGATACCCAGATGCGGGTTGTGGGAAGTTTGCAGAAAGCTGTGTACTTACAACCAGAGAACAAATTCCAAGAACTGAATACATTAGAAGGGCATAGCAGTGCGGTCTTAAGCGTGGTGTTCAGCCCCGATGGGCAAAGGCTGGCTTCTGCAAGTCGTGACAAGACGATCAAACTCTGGGATGTCGCCACAGGCAAAGCTGTGCAAACCCTGACTGGGCATAGCAGTCGGGTCAATAGCGTGGTGTTCAGCCCCGATGGGCAAAGGCTGGCTTCTGCAAGTGGTGACAAGACGATCAAACTCTGGGATGTCGCCACAGGCAAAGCTGTGCAAACCCTGACTGGGCATAGCAGTTTGGTCAATAGCGTGGTGTTCAGCCCCGATGGGCAAAGGCTGGCTTCTGCAAGTGATGACAAGACGATAATTATATGGAATTTAGATTTAAATAAGTTAGTCAAAGATGGTTGTGGCTTGCTCAACAATTATCTGGTTGTCCATCCTGAAGTGCTGCAAGAACTAACGGAATGCCAAACTCCATCTCGGCTGGTGCAAGCCGCTACAGTATTAGTCATCCAAGGTGATAAGTTAGCGCGAGTTCATGATATTGACGGCGCTGTTGAAAAGTTCCGCCAAGCGCAGCAGTGGGATAATAAATTAAAGTTTGATTCCCAGGCGAGGGCGAAAGAGTTGGCGAATCAAGCCAAGGTGCGATCGCAGTCAAACTCACCTTAAAAGGGCGGTTAGAATATCTACGTGGGTTGGGTTGAGGAACGAAACCCAACAAACCCGCGAAAAAGTTGGGTTTCGCAAAGCCTCAAGCCAACCTACGATTTTCTTGACTGCGATCGCTCCCATTCAATAGGGCTAAGATTGAGTTGTATCAATATGGAATAGACAAAATAGATAATCACAAGGCAAAAGGATGGCATACAGCGATTTTAGTCTCGCTAAGGTGAAAAAGAGTTTTGACTTAACACTCGATGAAACTCGGAATTTGTTTGCTGATACAAAACCTGTTACACCATCAGAAACTCTTAGAACGATTTTAATAGATTACATTCCTTTAGCAACTGCGATCGCCACCGAAAAAGCTAGGTCAGAGTTTTTAATTGCCCCAATTCTCGCAGAAGTCAGACGATTATTAAATAATAAAATATCACTGTTCTCTGGAAATGAATTTAATGTTGATTCAACTCAAGGCTTGCAAGGTTTTTGCGATTACATCATCAGCAATTCCCAAGAGCAATTATTTATTTCTGCTCCAGTGATGTTTATTTTTGAAGCGAAAAAAGAAGATATTATCGGCGGTCTTGGTCAATGTGTAGCGGCAATGATTGCGGCGCAGTTGTTCAATCAAACCCAAGGTAATGAAGTCGGGCGAATTTATGGCTCGGTTACTAGTGGAACTAACTGGAAATTTTTATTTTTAGAAGAGACGACTGTTTATATAGATTTGACTGAGTACTATATTAAAGAAGTTGATAAAATCTTGGGTATTTTATTGCAACCTTTTCAACCTGTTTTAACTGCTGTTTGAATATATGGATGCAATACAGTTTGACCTCACTTCCATTCCTCTCCCCTAAGAGGCTACGGTTACACACAAGTCGAATTACCCCCCTTAATCCCCCCTTTCCAAGGGGGGAAACAAGAGATTCTTGTTCCCTCCCCTTTATAAGGGGAGGGTTAGGGTGGGGTAATTCAAGGACTGGTAGTGATTCAGATAACTTGTGTGTACACCGTAGCCCCTAAAAGGAGAGAGGCTTAGAATCTTACTCCCCAACGCTAGTAGGGAAGGGGCTGGGAGTTAGGTCTGTATTTCATGCAATTGAGATCCGCTATAGCTCAGAACCAATATGTTTCATGAAGCGTTGCAAAACTGCTTCTGGGGTGAGGTTGGGACGGGGTAGCTTTTCTAAAGTCCCTGGACGGATTTTTAAATGAGCAAATTTAGGTCTAGTGTTAGTATCTGTGGTAAATAAAGCATCTAAAAGCGCTGGATCGTCTCCGGCGAATGTAAGGCCATAACCGCACGCTTCGGCAATTTTGGCAAAGGAGATACCCGCAGAGACAGTGGCTTGTGCGCCTGTGGAATCGTGGACTTCATTATCTAAGAGAATATGGATCAAATTAGCACCGCCATAAGTGCCAATAGTCGCAAAATTACCCATTCGCATTAATGCTGCTCCATCGCCATCAATCACTACTACCTTCAAGTCTGGACGGGCTAAGGATAGTCCCAATGCCATTGAGGAAGCGCATCCCATCGACCCAACCATGTAAAGATGATTGGCACTATCTTTACTAGCGAAGAGTTCGCGCCCCGTGTATCCAGTGGTGGCAATTATTACAGTGTTTTCTGCATCAATGAGTTCCACAATCCGAGCTAATGCTTCGCTGCGGGAAATGCGTTGTTCTTGACGATCGCGAAAAAAGCTTTGGTAAATACGAGTGCTATTACTATCTTTTGGTTCGGGGATAGAAGAACGGGTGAGTGCATGGGGGGCGATCGCTCCTTTACGCATAATTAGAGCATAAGGGCGGCGCTCTTGTTGCATGTAAGCTGTGGCTCTTTGGAGAACTGGCTCTATTTCTGCTGCATCTGTAGGAAAAAATTCCCAAGGTACAGTCATTGTTTCCAGCAATTTATCTGTGATTTGCCCCATTAATTGATGTTGTGGTTCATCTTGTAAGTTGCGATCGCCCCGCAGGGTACAAATCAGCAGCAGTGGAATCCGAAATATATAAGTTAGGGAAGTTAGCGGGTTAATTGCATTCCCCAAACCAGAGTTTTGCATCATCACTACGGCTGGTTTACCCGCAATTGCGGCTCCAGCTGCGATCGCTACAGCATCTCCCTCATTGGCTGCGGAAATATATCTAAGTTGAACGTCATTGATGACGTAGTTAATAAAAGGCGTGAGAAAAGAACAGGGTACGCCAGTGTACCACCCAAAGCCAATATTACGCGCAGCTTCTACAAATTCCTCTGCCTGAATCATAATTAAAAATTTACAGCAATTTTCAGGTATTTAAACGATTGAGATGGGGATTAGGAAGTTGAGAGTGGGGATAAAAAATTATTACTTCGACTTCAGAAAGCAAAACTTGCGCTTCAGAACTCAAAACTTTAACCTCAAAGCTTCGCCGATGAACCTCAGAGTTCAAAATTTCCACCTCCTCACTCCCCACTCCCTATTGTTTCAATTGAAAAGCAAGGTCAAGATCGTCTAAAGAATTAACATCTAACCAGTTACCACGAATATAAAGCACCTTAATAGGTTTGCCTTGCTCGATTAAATAATTGCATAATTCCGGCAAACCCAAACTGTTGAATTCCGGTCGTTTTTGCAATTCATTGAGTGCTTCACTCAGCCACTCTCTACCTTGACTCCGCAGGCGCAGCATCCCAATCCAGCGGCCGCTAGAGTTTCCTAATTGCGTTTGTGTCGTTTTAGAAATATCCAACAAGTTGACATCCTGTCCAAACAGAGAAAGATCGTCTGGAATTGAGCAATAAGCGTAGTCAGGTGAACCGCTAACAGACTTGCTGTTCGCCACAGAATCAACTACAGCCACAATTTCTCCGGGACATTCTAATAAATCACGCAAGATGTAGCTTCTAAATAGTAAATCGCCGTAAAGCACCAGCATTTCTTCGCTGAAGCTACTTTGAGCGCAAGCTAAGGATGCTAATTCTCCCGTTGTTTCATAATCTGGGTTGCGGATGACTTTAGTCCCCGGAACATTGATAGTTTCTGCTTTGTAACCTGCGACCACTGTAATATCGTTGATGGCAAGTTTCTTAAATTTGTCCACCAACAACCTGAGTAGAGGTTTACCTCCAAGGGGTAGCATGACTTTTGGTTTATCTTGCGTCAATCCTGCTAATTCTTGGCCTCTGCTAGCAGCCAAAACGATCGCTTGGATATCATGTCGTCCGTTGTTGAAGTAGCGCTTTTCAGCTTCTAACAGTTCATCCGCACCCTGTAGCCGGAAAATTTCTTTTACAGGCGCAATATCATCTTCAATGTTGATTAAAGTTTCACTAGCTTTTACTTCGCGTGCGATCGCTTGCATACTAGCAACAGCAGATCGAATCAGATGGTTTGCCCAGATGACCAAATTAACTTCAGCTTTGCGAAAAACATCAGTAGGCGTGCTGTAATATTTAGTCGGTATAATCACTAACGGCGAACGACCCGCCCATTCTTTAGCAAAGGCTAGCACTTGATCGGGGCGCGATGATTTACTGTGAATTAAAATAGCGGTTGCTCCAGCGGCGTGGTAAGCTTCGGCTCGGCGTAATGCCTCTGAGAGATCCCAACCGGCAATCAAAGCTTCGAGTCGGGCGACGATGCAAAAATCTGGGTCTGTCTGACTATCCTTACCTGCTTTAATTTTGCCGCAGAATTCATCAATATCAGCCAAAGGTTGGCGACTACCGTTAATAAAGCTGTTGGTTTTGGGAAAAAGTTTATCTTCAATACAAACTCCAGCAATACCTCGCTGTTCTAACTTCTTGACTAAGCGACGCATGTTGTTAAAGTTGCCATAACCTGTATCTCCGTCTAGCAAGATGGGGATGTTGGTGACATCAGACATGAACTCAAGCATTTCCACAATTTGAGTCCAACTGGCTTCATTATTATCTCGAACGCCATATTGAGCCGAAAGGGCTAATCCACTCGCCCAAATTCCTTTAAATCCAGCCTCTTCCACAATCCGGGCGCTAATCCCATTGTGAGCTTCCATAATGAAGTCGAGTTGAGGCGATTCTAGTAATAGCCGCAATTGGGCACACTTATTTAAGTTTGCAGTGGTATCTGTGGGTGCAAATATTTGATGCATCTATTCTGCTTTTTTCAACCTATATATATGATGAAGATATTTTTAGAGATTTTCTACAACTTCTATCTGAGGTAAAATCTCATTTTGGGCGCGTTGAATATCCTGGGGAAAATCAATTTCGAGCCAAGGTAATCCAGTGATGTCTTCGTAACCAAATGTTTCTGGAGTTTCTAACAATAGATCCCGAATTACTTCTTCATAAGGTTCATTATCGCGTCCGTCTGCAACATATTGTTCTGTGCGAGTCGCAAGACGTTGAGCAACAGCACTTCCAAAACGAAAGAATCCCACTGACTCGCCTGCAAAATCGTAAGTCAAACCAGGAGCTACTTGTTTGCGAAACTCCACTAGATAATTATCTCTCACACAAAGCTTCACGGGTTCATCTCCCGGTTCAAAATCTCGATCCAGCAAGAAGCAGTTAGGGACATTTGTCTTTACTAGTCGTTCGACGATGCGGCGATCGCACAACACATCTGCATCCATTAATAATATGTCATCACCAGCAGCTAGATGCTGACGTACAGTCCAAAGGCTAATTACACTACCTTTGGTATAATCAGCATTATAAACAGTACTGACCCACTTTTCGGCTCCCAGTGCTTTGATTTCATCCTGAATTCTTTGTGCTTGATAACCCACAGCAATCACTACTTCATCAATCTGGTAATGACGGAGATGGTTCAAATGGCGCTCTAATAGAGATTTGCCGTTAAAATTCAGTAAGCATTTGGGTTGGATTTGCCCGTCTTTACCTAAGCGTCGTCCAACGCCAGCAGCTAATATAATTGCCTTCATCGTCAAGTCACCAACAAAGCTAAAACACCAGGAAATCTATAAATTTTCCCAGTATTTTATAATGACTGTTTTTTGCTCAAGACAATATTTGTTAATTAATTCTTAACATGGAAGAAACAGTAACTCTGTATCGCCCCACTGGGCCAAAAGAGCTAGAACTAGTTAAACAAAGCGATTACACCAAATGGCCGGCGAGATTACCTGAACAGCCAATTTTCTACCCAGTTACAAACAAGCAGTATGCCCAGGAAATTGCGACTAAATGGAATATTCGGGACAGTGGCGTGGGTTATGTTACACGATTTGAGGTTAAGAAAGTTTTCATGGATAAGTATGAAGTTCATCAAGTTGGGGCTTCATATCATACAGAATGGTGGATTCCAGCCGAAGAACTAGAAGAGTTAAACAGCAATATTGTGGGTAAAATCGAGGTGATTGGAGAATACAAGTAGAAGGCTGGGTACTAGTTACCTTAACTGCGAAACACTTGGCGAAAACCAAAATAAGCGATCGCATCTTTCATATTCGAGACAAAACGTTTTAACATACCCATACGGGTGTCGGTGACGTACTCCAAAGTCAAGACAATGCGCTGTTCGTTGTTACCCAAAGGCGTAACTCGATGGTAAAGTTTATCACCATTGAATAATACTAAAGTACCAGGGCTTAGGGAGAGCGATCGCGTTTGTGTCTCCCGTTCTGCAATATCTTTGTAGAGTTGATATTCCAGCTTACTGGATGAATTATCAACTAACCCAAGCAACACTGTATAGCGTTTCCCGTGATAGTAAGAGGTATCGTAATGATACTGAATGTGGTCTCCAGGCTCAGTGTAATAGTACAGCGCGTAAGTATGGGGATCGGTATCAGGACAGGGAAGGAGTTTTTCTACCGTAATTTTGTTCAGGAACTCAAAAAAGGCACTGAGTTGATAAAACTCTCTAAAAATCGGAGCGAGGCTGTCTAAACTATAGCGGCTGATACTACCGCCCTTTTTATAATTGGGAATATAGTTGCGGTTGATAGCAGGTTGCAAAGATGGCAACAGGGTTAGAAACTGCTTGATGATGGAGTTAGGGAGAAAGTTCTCAACCACCAACAATTCATTCTGTGCTTGAAACTCAGCTTGAAGTTTTTGGTAATCAACAACTGCTATAGCTTTATCAATTTCAGTTTGAAGCTCCATTGATAGTTTGATACTAGTACAGGATTGCAAAAATCAACATTCATTGAATTTTAGTTCAAGGCAGGGAAAAGTTCATCGAACTCACCTTATTTTGTGCCCAATTCCCAATTCCCAATTCCCAATTCCCTTAATTTGCTTCAGACTGTGGGAGTGCAAAAAATTGCCAAATTACCCATAAAGCAAAGGTTGGTGCCCCAATTGTAGCTGCTATTAGTAACGGCTCTAGTCCATCTAGTAAGGTAACTATGGGAAACAAATACAGCACATCTTCGATGTCAAACCCGGCGAAATTTGGTTGACGACTGGCGTTTTTACCTAAACGCTGTTCCATTTGGTTTCGCAAATGAAAGATGCAAGCAACAGACACGCCAGATACTATCCCCATCACCAACGCCCACCAACCAAGTTTTCCCTCCCTAATACCATATCCAATACACACAAACAATAGAATATGGATGATGGCATCACTAACAAGGTCATATTGATGTCCCCATTTGCTGCTTTTCCCACTCAAACGAGCTAATTCACCGTCTGTATGATCGAGAAAGTTAGATAAAGCAAATAGCCATGCCCCAATGTTAACCCAAATGGTATTACCAACTGCGAGGGCGATCGCAGCCGCCAACCCTGTCAAAAGTCGCACTGTAGTAAGATGATTGGGGTTTACCCAACTGTCTTTTAGAGGTTTAACTAGCCAGTAAGCAAGTTGAGCATCCCAAGGCTTTGCGATCATAGATAAACTTGAATTTGATCTGGTCTTTGAATATATATAGCGGTTCTCGTTTGGATGCAACACGCGCTAGGGCAGCACTGCTATCATACGTGTCAACTTAAGCCGAAAACTATATCAGACAGGCGTTTTGCAAATCCCTCGCGCCCTCATCCCCTAACCCCTTCTCCCAAAGGAGAAGGGGAATTGAATGTCTAGCTCCCCTCTCTCTTGGGAGAGGGGCTGGGGGTGAGGGCAAAACGTTTTCACCAAGCGGGTTTAGCTATGCGCCCCTATTAGTCAAAACCTTAGGGATTTCCAAGTAAAAAAATATTCCGTCGCAGAGGGACAAGGGGGACAAGGAAGACAAGGGAGACAAGGAAGAAAGAAGTCTAGTTGAGTAGACAAATTGAATAATTTATTTTTTGGAGTTCCCTTAATTGATAATTGATAATTCATAACTTTTGTCTTCTTGTACTAATAGCTTTCCATCTTTAGTTAGCTTCAGTTGTTGTCCTCGCCACTCTATAGTGTTGCCAATCAAGCCAAAACACCAAATAGCAAAGCTGAACAAGTCGCATACAGGAACAAGCCACAGAAACTTTTTGACTATTGGATCTTTCAAACTGATAGTACCAACAACCCAAGCCATCACCAATCTTGTTATCCAACAGATAGATAATCCTAGCCATCCTAATATTGAACCATCCGTGGCAATTAACAGCAACAAGCTACTGACTACACCATAGGTAAAAATGAGTCCTACATAACCCCAAGGACGAGATACTCGTTTACCACGCGCCCAACGAATCTGCCGTCTGATGGCATCAACTAAATTGTTGCTTATCTGTACGTGTTCAACGATGTAGTCGGAAAGCACAACCTTGTAACCTGCTTGCACAGGTAGATAGCCAAGTTGGAAATCATCTGCCAGATAATCAGCGATCGCTTCAAATCCACCGATCGCTTCTAGTACTTTTTTCGGGATGGCAATGGTGGAACCAAAGGCAAATTTTATACCATTTTCTTTGATATTGCTGACTAAAACCCCTGCATGAAATTCTGTAGTAGTAGCAATAGCTTCTAATATCGATATCCATCCTTGAGCTAAGGTTCGATACATACAGGTAACTACACCCACACTTTCGTCTTGAAATGGCTGGATAACTCTTTGCAAGTAGTCTCTTCCAACTCGAATGTCACTATCAGCAAGGACGAGAATTTCGTATTTCGCTTTGGTTGCAGCATTGGCTAAGTTGCTAACTTTCAAGTTTGTACCAATGACGCGATCGCTTACTATTAACGAAATATCCAATTCTGAGAAATTGTAGATAATTTTCTCTACAACCTCTATGCAAGGGTCTTCAGAGTTTTGCACAGCAAAGATGATTTGATATTTTGGATAGTCCTGCTGACAAAATGAGGCGAGATTTTCGTAAGCATTGCTATCAAGCCCACAAATGGGTTTGAGGATACTAACAGGTGGATGAAACTCTAGATCGATTGGCTGGGGATCGGCAAAAAAAGTTATTGCTGCATAAATTGCATAGCAATAAAACAAAACAGATAATATGCACAAAGTTATCAGAAAATTAATAAAAATCAGGTGAAGATTTGTTAAGACAGTAGATGCAAACATAGCCATTGATTACCAGGCAATTAATATTAGTATTTTCTAGATTCACTGCCGAGAAGTTTAAGATTTTTATATGTACGTTAAATGTAATTTGGATGACAAAGCTATTACTTTTGAATTATGGAAAATCAAATTTAGGTAATACGTTGGGATAGGAAATAATGGTTGGTAATTTCAAAGCCGTTATTAAGGAGCGCTTCGCGGACTCGATCGCTTAACAATGCAGCCAGTTCTGCTTCGCCTGTGCCTAGTTCTCCATTTGCGTTGGCGAAGCCCCCCGCAGGCATCGCTGGATGAGAGTAAATCTCTACCAAGTTTGCCTGGATTTGGGGTATCAACCCAAGTAAATATTCCTCTGTAATGCCACCAGTTTGCAATAAGCCGTAAACTCTTTGAGTAAAGCTAATACCTTGAGACTCTAGCAGCTTCTCACCATAGCGGCGTAGTCTGCCAAATACTGCTGACCAAACTAGCTTTGTCAGTAGATTATTACGATTAACTCTCAAGGTAATCTCTAGTTCCTCACTGGGAAGACGAATTACTTTAATATCAAATTCTGGTGCCAAGTCAACTAAAATACGCAAGACTACCGGATGTACATGCAAATGCAAATGTCCATCAACATGAGAGAGAGGCAAACCAGTAGAACGGTATTTTTCTAGCTGGGCGCGAATTTCTTGCCGCAGTTCTTGACGGGTTTCCCTAACAAATTGATAGCGCAATCCAGCGTTTAATGGACTGTTGGAAAAGTTACCTTCTTTGTCAACTAAATGGGGAATCTGCTCTGGCCGTAAGACAGACTTTCCACATACCAACACAAGATGTAGACCAACAGCCAGATTTGGGTGGGCACTTGCTAAGGTGACAGCCTCTTTTGCAGCATCAGCGCTCACCATCAGGCTGGTACTAGTTAGCACTCCTTGTTTGTGTGCTTTGATAATTGCTTGATTAACTCCTTCAGAGAAACCAAAGTCATCACCATTAATGATGGCGAATCGCTGTGCTTGCATAAGTTTTATATTTTTAAGACAGAATTAATTACACAGTGTCATTGCGATCGCAATCACTGTAAATATTTTTGTTCATTTACTTATTTAGCTGGGTTCCTGTCACTTCCTCCATAAAAATAACCAACAACTAACCAACAACTACTGATTCTGCTTTTGCAGTTGCTTGAGTGCGACGGTCTTTTAAGTAAGAGAAAAATTCTCGCCCTTCACGCAAGCGGCGTACTAACATTTGGGGATCGGTAAGCATTTCACCAACAATTGGGATAATCGCTTTGGGACGGAAGTAGAACTTCCGATACATTTTCTCAACTGCATCCTCAATCTCAGCACTGGATAGATTTGGATATTGCAGTGTAGACATTTGAATTCCTGAACTAGCAACTAAAGAACTGTTGCTAAACCAATTATTTTCTTGTGCTTGACGATAAAGTTCTGTTCCGGGATAGGGAGCGGCGATGGAAACCTGAATTGTATGAGGACTAATATCGCAAGCAAACCGGACTGTTTCTTCTATTGTTTGTGGGGTTTCGTCGGGTAAACCAATGATAAATGTGCCATGTACGGTGATGCCAAGTTTATGACAATTTTCCATAAACTTCCGCGCGACTTCTAGCTTGATTCCTTTTTTAATCCCGTCTAGAATTTGCTGATTGCCAGATTCAAATCCGACTAAGAGTAGACGTAAGCCATTATCGCGTAGTTGTTTGAGGGTGTCATAGTCGAGATTGGCGCGGGCGTTGCAACTCCAAGTCAGTTTGAGTCGCCGCAGATGTTCGCTAATTGCGATCGCTCGATGTTTGTCAATCGTAAAGGTGTCGTCATCAAACATATATTCTCGCACCTTGTCGCCGAAGATCGCTTTGGCTTCTTCCATCTCCCGCCCAACTGCTTCAGGGCTTTTAGTGCGGTATAAGTGTCCGCCAATTGTTTGCGGCCAAAGGCAGAAGGTACATTTTGCCGGACAGCCCCGCCCAGTGTAAAAGGAAATATATGGATGCAGTAAGTAGCCAATAAAGTATTTGGTAATATCCAAATCGCGGTGATAAACCGGCAACACACTGGGCATAGAATCCCAATCGTGAATCAAAGGGCGGTCTTCATTATGACGGATATTACCCTGGCGATCGCGGTAGCTTAGACCTGTGATTTCTTCCCAAGATTTCCCTTCGGCGATTTCTTTGCAGGTATAGTCGAATTCGTGGCGACACACAAAGTCAACGATCGGGTTTTCAATCAGCGTCTGTTCTGGTAATACTGCTACGTGCGCTCCAATCAAACCAATCTGGACATTAGGGTTTTGAGCCTTGATTGTCTCGGCGCACTTCACATCATTAGGCAGCGAAGGCGTGCTGGTGTGCATGATAATTAGCTCGTAATCTTGAGCAATTTCAATGACATCTTCTACTGTTTGACCGTGTGGGGGTGCATCTATAAGCTTGCTACCAGGCACAAGGGCTGCGGGTTGCGCCAGCCATGTAGGATACCAGAAAGAAGTAATCTCACGCTTGGCTTGATATCGGGAACCGGCTCCACCATCAAAACCATCGAAGGAAGGAGGGCTGAGAAACAAAGTTTTTTTCACAGGTATATTTCCTTATATGTAGTTCGGCGGTTCTATAGGAATCCGGTTTGATTTNCTGAAAAGATACGTAGGGTGTTATCGCGGAGAGTACGGCACGAAACCCTTGATAGTGGTGCGTTACGAACTTCGTTCTAACACACCCTACATACCTAATTTTGTTCAAAAATCAAATAGGAGTCCTATACTTAACACTTTTTTAGGATAAAACCTAAAAAGTAGCATAGCCGATCCCAGTCCTAAATTTTTTTGCTAATCCCTAATTGGCTTGTCTAGGGAATTCTTTCTGAGTGCAGTTGTCTAGTTAGTCACACTTTTGACATAAGATTGCAATACGTCTGTCATTTAGATAGGTTTTACTAAACCTTACGTCGATGTCAATATAAGTAATTTTCATGAATGACAACGAAATAGCTGGCTCAGTATGCTAAGACGGCTCATATAGAGTCTTATTCATCTGTTTTCAGTCATTTACCGTTCACTGCTGACTTTAGAAGTCAGAATGCCTACCGAATCAACCATTAATATCGTTTTATCTGCGAGGTACAAAATGACAGTTCAATCTTCTAATTCGATTCAGCAACAAGTCACCACTCAAGTGCTATCAGTGCCTGTACAATCTGCGCTCTATATTGCACTGTGTTCTTTGACTTTGTGGACAATTTATTTCACTACATACCCCGCTATCCATGACACGACTCATACTCTGCGTCACCACACCCTGATGGTGAGTTGCCATTAGTTCATTGAGTCAATGATTAGCAGGAGTGAAGAAATCAAATGACTTTATTTAAGTGGTCTAAGCCGATTGGTGCGATTTGCGCGATCGCAATTATCCTGTATGGTTGGATCGGACTTGCCCAATCCCCTCAACCATCGGTGCGGCTAACAACTAATCCACCGATTAATCAGGTTCGACCCCTTGAGGCTGAAGCCACTACAGTGTTGGGTTCGGGACACTACAATCCGCCAGTGCATCTGATGCTGCAAGCCTTCGATGCTCAAGGGCAATCTTTAAAGGATGCCAAAATCCACTTGCAATTGTTCACCCCTCTTAAAAACCCTTGGTTCACAACAGATTTTCCCATCGTCGAGGGGACAAAGTTGCTGGATATTGAGGGCAATGCACCAACAGGTCAGTTGCAGGTTCAACAAACCCTGCCGATCCGGGGAACGTATCAACTCCTGGTAGCAGTTACTCCGCTCGTTGCCAATGCCTTTGAGCCGATTCAGCAAACGCTGACGCTGACGCTGCCGGAAAATCCCTTAAAGTTCCGCTACTTTGCCATTCTGGTTGTGATTTTACTGGCAGTTGGGCTACTAGGAGGTTGGGTGATTGGGGGCAGACAAGCGATTCAACCGGGAGAAATTGCCCCGCAACAGGTGCGATTGTTGTTGAGTGGATTGATTGTAGTAGCGATCGCTGCACTCCTCTGGGTCAATATCAGCGCTGAACTTGCCGAATCGCACATGTCGATGCCAGGTATGGGAGAAGAAGTTCCGTCCTCTGGTAAGCCCGCTAAATTGCAGTCTCAAGGACTTTATATGCAATTATCGGGTGACAAAAGTGCAACGGTGGGTCAACCCGCCAAATTGCAGGTCAGCGTCAGCGATCCTAAAACCAGCCAACCTGTAACAGATGTGGTGTTGAAGGTAACAACCACCCAACTCGAAAATAATTGGGTGGCGTTTGCTTATGAGGGGACTCCAGATAGCAACGGAAAATTGGCGTGGGAGCAGGAATTCTTTGACGGTGCCCCCCATAGCGTTGTTATCGAGGTTGCGCCGCAAGCAAAGGCAAAAGAGCAATTTCAGCCATTCCAAGTTGCAGAGAATATTCCAGTTGAAGGTGTCGCTCCGCCGATGGCTGTCCGGTTGATTTCGCTGACTTATTTCACCGGAATTGTGGTAATTGGTTTGCTGCTGGGACTCTGGCTGCGACACAGGCAGACTCCGCGTACCGGGTTGACTTGGAAGCGTAGTGTTTCCTAAGTCAGTATCGACCATTCGGTTGGTAAATACATTTGCTCTGAGTTTCTTCACCAATGACCAAACAGGCTGATTGCCTAATAATTCATGTCGGATACATTGAGTGTTCGACATGAATTTTTATAGACACAGGATGAGAAATTGAACCCTGCAATTTATCTATGAATCATCAACACATTATATTTGTCTGTACGAGATGTGGAAGTAGTCATCAGGCAAAACCGGATGTTGCGAAAAGCGATGGTGAACGGCTGCTAGAGAAATTACAAACCCTATATCATGACTGGGTATTGCAAGATGAGTTCTCGATTCAACCCGTTGAATGTATGGGTGTTTGCGATCGGGCTTGTGCAATTGCTTTCGTCTCTCCTAACAAACACACCTACTTATTCGGCGATCTGCCTGCTGATGCTGAACGTGTAGAGAAGACAGCAACTGCCATACTTGACTGTGCTAGTCAATATCACGCCAAGCCAGATGGTTTGCTCGCCTACGCCTTGCGCCCGGAACTGCTCAGAGCCGGAGCGATCGCCCGGATTCCACCTCTGCCGCCGTGTCAAGTCGCTTCTCTACGAGACGCTGCGCGAACGCTCTAATTAAAAATTAAAAATTATTAATTAAAAATTGCAAGACGCTCGCTCTAAGCGATGCCATGCCGTTGGCATTCGCGTAGCGTCTCTGAAAGAGAAGCCTCTCGAAGAGAAGACTTTACGCTACGCTATCAGTGGGCGCTTGTACCCCAAATTAATTAAAAATTATTATTCTTCTCAATTTTTAACTTTTAATTTTTAATTAAAAAAAGGTCATTAGCTACGGACTTTGGTGAGGATTTTTTGGGAATAAAACGAAGCTGATTCTTCGTTTTTGGCGCAATCTTGGGCAAATTTAATCAAATGATGTCCGACAAGTCCAACGTGAATCAAGTTTTCAATATTACCTGCTTTTAGTGCTGGCTTCGCCATTTTCCAGAAAGTTTGACGATAGTTACTAAATATGCCTACCCGCAGCAAAATATTACTTAAATAAGTTAAACCTTTGCGAATATTAGCTCCAGAAACGCGAGACGGGCTGTTAGGAATTTTGATGCGGTTTGGATAGGTGTGTTCCATGTTGTAGGCGAACCGCTCATATAAAAATTCCGGCTCATAAGCAGTTGTGATACAACGCCGCCACATCTCAATAACTTGCTCGTAGGGCATTAAAAACTCAACATTTGATTCGCGGTTTTCATCAAAGAGAAGTCGTCCTTCTGCTTCTAACCGCCGCCATAAAGGAGTTCTTGGTAGTGCATGAAGTAGGTTAATTGTCAACATCGGAATTTGCGATGCTCGAATAAATTCGATAATTCGGTCTGCTGTTTGTGGTGTATCTGTATCTAACCCAATGATGATTCCTGATACTACTTCCATACCATAGCTATTCAAAACCTGAATTGCTTTTAAAATCGGCATACTCAGATTTTGGTCTTTGGAAATGGCATGGAGAGCATTTGGTTCAGGTGTTTCGATCCCGCAAAAGATTGTGCAAAAATAAGCTTCGCGCATCATCTCTAGCAGTTTGGGACTTTGAGCTAGGTTGAGTGTTGCTTCACAGGCAAACTGGATGGGGTAGCCATTGCGTTTTTGCCAGTCAATCAGATGAGGTAGTAACTTCATAGCGGCGCGGCGATCGCCAACAAAGTTATCATCGACAAAATACACTGCCCCCAAATTGCCAGATTGTCGCATTGCGTCTAACTCGGCGACTACTTGCTCTGGTGTTTTCATCCTGGGACTGTTGCCATAGAGTTCGGGAATATCACAAAACTCACAGTGATAAGGGCAACCACTGGAAAACTGGACATTTGCCAGAAAATAATCATTGATATTCAGCAAATGATAAGCTGGGGTGGGAAACTCTGTTAGGGGCAAACGTTCCTTGGTTTCAAAGCGGATTTGCGCTTGGGGACGTTCCAGATTTTGGTCTAGATACTCGATCGTGCGATCGCTTCCATCTCCTAATTCACCCAAATTTAAAATGTCAAATTCAGGATAATATTCTGGACACCCGGATACCGAAGGGCCACCGACAACTGTAATTTTCCCGGCTCGATGGGCAAGTTCGTTAATTTGATTAATCTGTGGTTTTTGGATATGCATTCCACTCACAATCACCACATCAGCCCATTGATAATCACCCCTCGTTGCTGATTTGACATTCTCATCAATAAACCGCACTTCCCATTCTTGAGGTAAGTAGGCAGCCACAATTAAAATACCTTGGGGTGGCATAAAAGCCCGAACTTTACCCATAAGTGGGTAAGCGTGATGAAAAGTACCAAAGGAGCGGCTGTACTTGGGAAAAATACACAGAATGCGTCGATGGTTTGAGGGAACGTAGCTGGTTCTCTTAGTGATGGGAGCGGTCTTTGAATCGGCCGCTATATAAGTTGGGTTCTCTAAAGACTTCAGATTTACAGTCATCGCAAATTTCACCCCAGAAGACTGAACAGCTAATTTGACAATCTATTGACGTAATCAGCTGTCATCCAAACTAGCTTACCGCGATCTTTCAGAAGTTTTTAACTGTAAGATATAAAATTTCTCCTAGAAAAGCGAACTGAATTAGTTTGCAAGCCACTGTCATGAATTTGATTTACTTTCTTTTGCGTTCTTCATGGGGAATGGTAGCGATCGCGATCGCCACCGGATTCCTGAGTGGCGGTAGTAGTGCTGGCTTAATTGCCTTAATTAGCCATACAGCAAGTAGCAGTTCCGCTTCCCGCTTCACATCCATCGCTTGGGGTTTTGTGGGGCTGGCGATCGTTGCACTGATTACCAGTATCATTTCTCAAGTGATGCTGATTCGTCTTTCTCAGAATGCCGTTTTGCAATTACGGATGCGTTTGAGTCGCCAGATTCTCACTTCTGAATTGAGTCATCTGGAACGCTTAGGGAATCCTCGATTATTGGCAACTCTCACAGAAGATATTCAGGCGGTTGCTAATGCTGTTTATCAGATGCCTTTCATTTTTATTAATTTAGCGATCGTCCTGGGCTGCATAGCGTACATAACTTGGCTTTCTTGGTTAGTACTGGTGATGGTTTGTGGGATTTCAGTAGTAGCGATCGCTAGTTGTCAGTGGCTACTCAACAGAGGTGGGAAATTGCTGGCCTTAGCTCGTGAAGATGAGGATCATCTGTTTAAACATTTTCGCACTATTACCGAAGGAGTCAAGGAACTCAAACTAAATTACAGGCGACGTGAAGACTTTTTAGCAGAAAAACTGCAATCAACTGCTAACGAGTTTCGTCATCACAATGTTAACGGCCTGACCCTTTTTGCCATAACATCAAGCTGGGGTCAACTCATATTCTTTTTTGCCCTCGGTTTTGTCCTATTCGTGTTGCCGAATCTGCTTACCATCAATTCTGAAACTCTTTCTGGTTACATTTTGACTTTCACTTACTTGGTGTTACCAATGGATAACATCATCAGCAAACTTCCCCTATTAAGCAAAGCCAGTATTGCCTTGCAAAAAATCGAGTCATTGGGTTTATCTCTAGCTAGTCGAACTGAAATATCAACTGTTCCACCTGCTCTGAAAGATGATTGGCAAAGCTTAAAATTTAAAAGTGTTACCCACACTTACTACACAGTTCAAGAAGACAATAGCTTTACCTTTGGCCCCATCGATTTGACACTCTCTCCTCAAGAATTAGTCTTTATTGTCGGCGGGAATGGTAGCGGTAAATCTACATTAGCTAAACTAATTACCGGACTCTATATCCCTGAAAATGGCGAAATTTGGTTTGATAATGAGTTAATTAGCGAACAGAACCAAGAATGGTATCGCCAGCATTTTTCCGTGGTGTTTTCCGACTTTTATTTATTTGAAGAACTTTTGGGATTAAAAAATGGCGACTTGGATATTCAAGCCAAAAAATATTTAAAACAACTGCAACTAGACCATAAAGTGAAAGTTGAAAATGGGCAACTTTCCACCACAGCACTTTCTCAAGGACAACGGAAACGGCTAGCTTTGCTTACAGCCTATTTGGAAGATCGACCAATTTATCTATTTGATGAGTGGGCAGCCGATCAAGATCCAGTATTCAAAGAAATATTTTACACTCAACTACTACCAGAACTGCGATCGCGGGGCAAAACAGTACTAGTGATTAGCCACGACGACCGCTATTTTCATTTAGCCAACCGAATTATTAAACTTGACTATGGAAAAATCGAGTCCGACAAAACTTAATCCAAGAGTATTAAAGTAAAGTTTAATGAAAAGGAGTCAGAAGTCAGAATTCAGGAGTCAGAATACCCCATGTCTGTTCGCGCAGCGTCTCCAAGAGTTGTCGAGGGCTGTCTTAGCATGATTCAGACGCTCACAGACTCGCTATCCACCAGTCGCACAGAATTCAATTCTGAATTCTGGCTCCTGACTCCTGAATTCTTCTTCGGTAAAATCACAAATCTTTTCCTACTCCTATTCTCTGGCAATAACTATATCGTTGGACTTAATAACGGCATAAGCCTCTTTCCCCTCAGACAAATCTAACTCTTCTACCGATACTCTGGTGATAATCGAAGTTAACTCAACTCTGTGAATAATCTCCAGTGTCACCTCACTATTAACTGCTCCTGTAACAACTCGTTTAACAACACCCTTCAGAATATTGCGGGAGCTAACTTTGAGTGATTTCTTTTGAGTACTAATTTCTATCTCAGGGTTTTGAGTACTAATTTTTATCTCCGGGTTTTGAGTGTAGATATGTTCCTCAGCTGGTAGGGAATTGGATGGTGAAGAGTGTTGATTAAGACCGCGTACTAATTCCCGCAGAATTTCGGTCTTGGTTCGCTGCGACTGGCCGCAAAACTCTTCTAAAATCTTTCGTTCCTCTTCTGAGGTTTGGAATGTGACCCAGCCTTGTTCTTTTTTAGGCATAATTTTACCGATATAGTTGGGAAAATCTTGGTATTATTGGTACGATTCTACCTAGCATCAATTTTAGAAAAAAACCTCTCAAGCACCTTATTCTATGAAAAGAAGACAAATTCTTGGTTTCCTGGGTGTAGCAGTTGCTGGCTTGTTCTTGGCAATCGGTTTACCGTTAGTTACTCCTTCTCCTGTAATAGCACAGTCAAACACCACTATCCTCGTGTCCGCAGCCGCCAGCTTAAAAGAGGCACTAGAAGAAATTAAGCCTTTGTACCAACAAAGTAAATCAGATGTCAACATTAATTATAATTTTGGGGCTTCTGGTGCTTTGCAGCAACAGATTGAACAAGGTGCGCCAGCCGACATCTTTATTTCTGCCGGCAAAAAACAAGTGGATGCCTTAGAAGAAAAAGGACTTTTGGTACCAGGTAGCCGGACTAACCTGGCAAATAACCGTTTAGTCTTGATTGTGGCTCAGGATGTTGTTGGCATTAATAGCTTCTACAATTTAACAGATAGTAAGATTAAAAAAATTGCGATCGGTGAACCCAGAAGTGTACCCGCCGGTCAATATGGGGAGCAAGTATTAAAGAAATTGAAACTTTACGATCGGGTAAAGTCCAAATTGGTTTTTGCTAACAATGTGCGTCAAGTTTTAGCAGCAGTAGAAAGTGGTAACGCCGAAGCTGGTTTAGTTTACGCCACTGATGCCAAAATCTCCAATAAGGTAAAAGTTGTAGTCGCTGCTGACGATAAGTTTCACTCACCAATTGTCTATCCAATGGCAGTAATTAAAAGCAGTAAAAATATTCCCGCAGCCAAAGAATTTATCCAGTTTTTATCTGACAGTCAAGCGAAGGATGTACTCAAAAAATATGGGTTTATTATACGTTGAAGAACAAGGGGCTTAAGCCCCTTGTCTTAATTGAGGTCTAAGAGGATGAATGAACAAGTATTTCGCTGTGATTTTAGGTACTCAGCGATCCCCCCTAACCCCCCTTAAAAAGGGGGAAGAATCAAATTCCCCCTTATTAAGGGGAGCCACTGCGGTCTTCTCCCAAAGGGAGAGGCTAACCCCGCATTTCTCACAAGCTTGAAATGCAGAGGGGCAGAGAGGCAGAGGGGCAGAGGGGAAAGAACTTGTACAAATCTCTCCCCTGCTCCCCTGCTCCCCTGCTCCCCTGCACAAGGTTTTGAGAGATGTGGTGAGAAATCCGGGTAACGCCTTCGCGGAGCGTCTCGTAGAGAAGGGGTCTCCCCAAGTGAAGCAAGTGGCGTGGATTTAGGGGGATCTAGAACGTTTTAATACCTACAATAGGACTTTTCAAACATCCTCTAAGAAGCTGTGGATTGCAACTTTTCTAATCGTGCCAGCACTTCTGAACTGTGAATGTTTGGGTTGACTTTGACAAAGGTCTCGCGCAAGATGCCTTGAGGATCGATGATAAAACTATGGCGGCTCGATAAGAAACCGAGCCACGAACCATAAGCTTTGCTCACTGAACCATCGGTGTCAGCCAATAGTGGGAATTTTAGTCCCTCTGAATCACAAAATTTGGCATGAGAATCAATGTCATCAGCACTTACGCCAATAATTTGGGTATTTTTATCAAGGTATTGAGGTAAGTCTTGCTGAAAACGACGAGCTTCTATGGTGCAACCAGAGGTGAAGTCTTTAGGGTAAAAGTAGAGGACTAGCCACTTACCGCGCAAGTCAGAGAGGGAAATTTTGCCATCACCTGTGTTAGTTGGCAAAGTAAACTCTGGTGCGGGTTGATTAATTGTAGGAAGTTTACCACCAAGAGCATCAGCAACAGGGGTAAAGTTCAGCCAGCTGATGACAGAAATACAGCTGGCAAATAATATGTTTAAAAAAGTGCGGCGGGAAATCATGGTGTAAACCAGAATCACAACTTTACACAAGTTTACAATTCTTGGTTGCAGCAAATCTCACTTAGAGTCAGATTTGGGAGGGTTATCTGTGCTTTCGATGTATTGGCTATCTAGCAGAAAGGCTCCCCTGGTGAACCGAATACCCCAATATCCACCGGGACGGCGGTCAATCACTATACCCTCTTCACCAATGCGAATAACATCAGGGGGGCGCAGCATGGGCATAGGTTCAGCTGTTTTGACGTAGGGCGGTAGTGCCACAACCCGCACTTTACTACCAATTGCGAATTCTTGAGACATCTTAATCAAGCTAGGAGTTTTGATTAACTCATAACTCATAACTATCTTGAAAGTCTAGTAAATGGGGAATTGGGCAGATGTGGTTCAATAAATCACTTTTAAACCGCAGAGGCACGGAGAGCGCAGAGAGGAAAGCAGAGATTTTAGAAGTTACTTTGAAAGAACTAATCCTAAAAAAGGGAAAGGGAAAGGGGATGAAATTTTCCCCTTTCCGCATCTTCTGCAAGAAGTCTATTAATTTTTGACTGTGGAAAATAATGACTGGACATCAGTCAAGGGTAAGTGCCACAGTAATTCTGGTTGCCAAGTATCTGGGTCAAGGTGGGAGTTACAACCGCGTTGATATGCTTGCCAGAGTCTGTCCCAGCTAAATTGTTGTTGAGAATTTAGGTTTTTATGGATGACTCGCAACAGTCCTAGCCCCAGCATCAAGTTACTTGTGCTAAATTTTGTTCCTAATAAAAATGCTTGTACTTCTACTTCACCAATCAAGTCAGCACCATAGCCTGTAAGGACGTGAATCCCATCATGGAGTTGTTTCCGACGGCTACCAGTGGTAAAAGGTTGTAGATTGTGTTCATTGAGGAAATTCGCCCAAGTTCTGCCAAAAGTGCCAGTAGGGAGAAAACGCAATCTCTCTATTTCCACAATTTGGGGAACATCTCGTCCTTGTGCTACGGCGACGCGATCGATTAAATCTAAAACCTGTTGCAGGCGAGGAGTAGGATTTGGAGAAGCAGCAAAGGGTTGCATCATAATCTATCTTGGGATGAGATGGGCAGCACTGCCCATCCCAGAATTATTATTTTTTGAAAGATTATTATTGAGGATTGCTTTGTTGACGGCGAGAAGGAGCATTTTGACGGAATTGCTCTATTTTCTGGCGCTGTTCGGGGGTTAAGACTGCTTGAATCTGTTGTTTCTCAGACTCCCGAATTTGTCGCATTTGGGTTTTCTGTGCTTCACTCAGATTTAAATCAGCAAAATTACCTTTTTTGCGACCATGATGCTGACCTGGTTGCCCTTGACCTGTTTGCCCCTGAGCCTTACGCGCTTGCCGTTCAGCCTGATGCGCTTGTTTCGCCGCTTCTAATTTTGCCTTTTGTTCTGGGGTCAAAACTGCTTCAAATTTGGTGCGGCTATCGCGGCGAATTGTCTGAATTTGGGTTTTTTGGGCATCTGTTAGATTTAAGTCTTTCCAAGGGCCCCTTTCTTTTTGTGGAGTTTGTGCCAGTAACAAGGGTGAAGGAGAGGCTGTTTGAGCGTCAACAGCAAAGGAGGTTGCAGTTAAAGTTAGAGCGATCGCTCCAGCGACTAGCGATAATACTTTGAGTTTCATTACTTATCCTGTGGGTTTTTCCTGGTTGGTTGTCACCATCATAAGAACTTATCTTTAGTAGTTACATGAGGAGAAGGTCATGGTTTTACCCATGACTTTAGTCATGATTGAATTTTGACAAATTTGATTGACAATAAATAGTTAGGAGGTGGGAGTTAGGAGTTAAAAGTTATAAATGATGAATATTTTTATGATGATTGATTTATAAATCTTTATTTAGCTTATTGCATAATGTTTTTATCCCCTGCATTTACTATTAATTACTCACTTGGCGAAAATTTTAAACTGCCGAAGTAACCGTTAAAAGAGTTAGGATTTATAACTCCAAACTCTTAACTCATTCATTAACTGGAGCAAAATGACTGATGAATAGTCAATTTAAAATTAACAAGCATCCTTTTCCATCTCTACTTTATCTGGAGTGGATACTACTGGCGATCACTGCATTAACAGCAGTGATCCCACCTCCGTTACGGCGATTTCATCCCAAACCTCCAGAGCTATCAATTTGTGGTACATTTCCCGACTTATCAGTTTGCAATCTATTGCCAGAACTGTCAATTTATAGTCTGGTTATTTTTGCATTAATGGGCTTAATATTACCTACCAAGAGCAAGACATCTAAAATAATATACACGGCGATTGAAATTTTATTAATTTTAACTACTGGATTATTTGGTGAAAGATTTGCTCGTCTTTTCCCCTTTCTGTACATAATTTTAGTTACTCGCAGCTGCCTAATATTTAACTTACCTGGACGTTTATTTGTTACCTCCCTATCCTTTACGTTATTTCTATTTACGACACAGTTAAAATATCAACTATTCAATTTACAAGCATCTCCACAAGCACAAGAAAAATTCAGATTTCTTAGCTTGAATTGGTCGCTAGTATTTGGCTTAAGTTTGGTTTTTGTGTTGTTGATGATGAATGCAGTGTTATCTGAACGCCACAGCCGAGAAAAGCTAGCGATCGCTAACGAAAAACTCCGCGAATATGCTATGCGAATTGAAAATCAAGCTACCTTAGAAGAACGTAACCGCATTGCTCGTGAAATTCATGATTCATTAGGACATTCTCTAACTGCTTTAAATTTGCAATTAGAAACAGCTTTAAAACTGTGGCAATCTAACCCAGGTAAGGCTGAAACATTTCTAGCAACAGCAAAAGAATTAGGTTCCAAGGCGCTAAAAGATGTCCGCCAATCTGTTTCTACTATGCGTTACAATCCCTTACAAGAGCAGTCTTTAGATAGTGCGATCGCTAGTCTTTCAGAAAATTTTCATCGCTCTAATGGCATTTTACCAATTTGCCAAATCAACCTGGAATATTCTCTACCACCTGAAATCAATACTGCTATTTACCGGATTATTCAAGAATCTTTGACAAATATAACTAAATATGGTTATGCAACCGAGGTTAAACTGGAACTCACGACAACCAGAGGAAATTTGCGATTGATAATTCAGGATAATGGTAGAGGTTTTGATTTAGGGCAAAATACTACTGGTTTTGGACTTCATAGTATGCGCGATCGCACTTTAGCACTTGGAGGTGAGTTTAATATTAATAGCGCTCCTGGTTCTGGTTGCAAAATTACAGTTAATATTCCTTTAATGAGGTTGAGATGATGATTAAAGTATTGTTGGTAGATGACCAAAGTTTAATTCGTCAAGGATTAAGAGCGTTATTAGAATTAGAACCAGATTTAGAGATAGTCGGAGAAGCAGAAAATGGCGAACAGGCAATTAATTTGGTTGCTGAATTCCAGCCAGATGTCGTATTGCTAGATATTAGAATGCCTATTATGGATGGAGTTGCAGCCACGCAGGAGATTCAAAAACGTTTTGCAAAAACTAAAATTTTAGTCCTAACAACTTTTGATGATGATGAATATGTATCAGCAGCATTGCAAAATGGGGCAATGGGTTATTTATTGAAAGATACACCATCAGAAGAATTAGCTGTTGCTATTCGTGCTGTTTATAAAGGATATACTCAATTAGGCCCAGGTATAGTTAAAAAGCTATTAACTCAGTTTTCTAATGGTATAATCACCCAGTCACCGCCTGTGCCATCAACTTTAGCCGAACTTACTCCTAGAGAAAAAGAGGTTTTGCGGTTAATTGCTACAGGCGCTAGTAACCGAGAAATTGCTCAACAACTCTACATTTCTGAGGGTACGGTCAAAAATCATGTGACGAATATTTTAAATCGGTTAAATTTGCGCGATCGCACTCAAGCAGCGATTTGGGCAAATACATATTTATCCTATTTGAAGGAAGCAAGTTAAATAATTCGTAATTTTAATCTTTATAGGAATCATATTTGATTTTTGAAAAAATATAAGTATCAGTAGGGGAGCCAGTCGTGTGGGCGGGTTTCCCGACTTGAGCGTTAACGTCACTGGCGTTGTGTTAGACGGAACGTCGTAACGCGCCATAAGCGTTTGGGTGGTGCGTTACGCTACGCTAACGCACCCTACGCATATTTCAAAAATCAAATAAATAAATTGATAGAAATAAACCAAATTATGTTAAGAAAAATGTCGAATTAAATTACAGCCTATTTAAATAAATCCAAACATTCGTGCTTTAAAACACCTTTGGTGACTTTGATATTCCTAAATGATTTAGCAATTATCTCTTCACAAGATAGGTTAATTTGTGACTGATTTATCGAGATTAAATCTGGAATTGAAGCACCATATACAATTTCTGATAAACCACTCCAAACACAAGCAGTTGCACACATCGGACAAGGTTCGCCAGTTGTATATATGCTATAACCTTCTAAAGAAGGGTTTTTAAGTTTAGCTGTTAAACTACGAATAACATTGATTTCTGCATGGGCTGATGGATCGTTATCTCTCTTCACAGTATTATGACCTACGGCAACAACTTCGTTATCTTTAACAATCACAGCACCATAAGGTGCATCTCCTTCTTTTGCTTCTGCCAAAGCTAAACGCATAAAATATTCTGGGTTCATATAAGCTGGTGTTAACATAAGGATAATGATTAATAATATCGTATTTCTAATGCTATAACTGGGAATTAAGATTAGTTAATGGTCGAATATGTTACTGAGCAGACAAGAAACAGAATTCTACTTAACAGACCTAGAAACACCAATAGGTAAAGCGATTAATTTAACACTTGCCGCTATGGTGTTAATATCATCAGGAATTTTTGTGGCGGAAACTTATAATATCCCTGATTCTGTGCGGTTTCAATTGCATCTTGTTGATACTGCGATCGTCATCATATTCGCGGTGGAATATTCACTCCGTCTGTGGAGTGCAGAAAATAAAGTTCAGTATATTTTTAGCTTTTATTCGATTATTGACTTAATGGCGATTTTACCATTCTTTCTAGGAATGGTGGATATTAGCTTTATCCGCCTACTGCGATGGTTTCGGATTTTAAGATTAATTAGATTTATAGATAGAAAATTTTTATTCGCCAGTATCAGTACCGAAGATGGAATGATTTTTGCGCGAATATTATTTACATTATTTGCAATTGTTTTTATTTATTCTGGTTTAATTTATCAAGTAGAGCATCCAGTTAATCCTCAAAATTACGGGACATTTTTGGATGCATTCTATTTCTCTGTTGTCACAATGACAACTGTGGGATTTGGCGATGTTATTCCCATTTCTGAATTAGGGCGCTTGCTAACAGTATTGATGATTTTTACCGGAATTGCGCTGATTCCTTGGCAAGTGGGGGATTTAATTAAGCGAGTGGTAAAAACTGCTAATCAGGTAGAAACCGTTTGCTCAAATTGTGGTTTGGCTTTCCATGATGTAGATGCGGGGTTTTGTAAAAGGTGCGGAACTAAGTTACCAAGTCGGAGGGTTGATTGAAAAAGGAAATTTCACGGTAAAATAATCTTTCTTTGGCAACTGCTCAGAAAAGAGAATATAACCAATGCCTAACCTCAATCTCATTTCAGAATATAAAAGCTTTGGTGGCAAACTCGGCTTTTACAGTCATCCCTCCTCAAGCTGTAACGGTGAAATGCGCTTTGCTGTCTATCAACCACCACAAGCAACTCAAAAAACTGTGCCAATTCTCTATTTTCTCTCTGGTTTAACTTGCACGGAAGAAAATTTTATGGTTAAGGCGGGGGCGCAACGCTACGCAGCTGAGTACGGTTTGATGCTGGTTGTACCAGATACTAGCCCCCGGAATAGTGGCATTGCAGGTGAGGATGATGATTGGGACTTTGGCACAGGTGCGGGCTTTTATGTTGATGCTACAGAGGAACCGTGGCGTAAAAACTACCAAATGTATAGTTATATCGTCCAGGAATTACCTGCTTTAATTACCGCAAATTTCCCAACTAAACCCGAAAAACAAGGAATTTTCGGTCATTCAATGGGGGGACACGGGGCGCTAGTCTGTGCGATGAGAAACCCAGAACTCTATAAATCAGTATCAGCTTTTGCACCTATTACTGCACCTATGGGTTGTCCTTGGGGTCAAAAAGCTTTCAGTGGTTATCTTGGCAGCAATCAAGAAAGTTGGCGTGCTTATGATGCCAGTGAATTGGTCAAGCAAGTGGGATATCATAGTCTAATTCTCATCGATCAAGGAACTGCCGATAAATTTTTAGCTGAACAATTACTGCCAGAAGTGTTTGAACAAGCTTGTGCAGATGTTAAGCAACCCCTAAATTTGCGTTACCAAGAAGGCTATGACCACAGTTTTTATTTTATCGCCAGTTTTATTGAAGATCATATCCGCCACCATGCGATCGCTTTCGGAGTTACAGTGACTAAATAAACACCCTCTTAGCTTCAGCTTTCTAATTGCTTTTTTGTCAGTAAAGCTGATTTCGCTCAACTGATAGCTTCCATCTGACGATTTATTTAGTGAGTGGAGTCTTAAGGTGCTTGCTGAAAAGCCTGGGCTATAGCATTGCGGGCAATCTTAGGTTTTAGGTTCTCATCGAAGGGAAGCGGACGCAGAAATTTCCACAGGCTTGGATTGCCCCTATAGGTTTTCTTTGGCATCCAGTCGGGATGACGTATCCAGGTATGACGGTCGGTAATTCCCCATGTAATCACAGTATCAACTTTAGCGGCAAAGCACAGGTCAAGATATCGCTTGTAACTGTCGGCTACCATCTGGTCTAGCTTTTGGATACTATCGGGTAGTGGAGTATCAATGATAATATCTAATTCTGTAATCATTGGTTTAACTCCCAAATCGTTAAGCCGTTTTAAGACAGAACTAAATCCTTTGGCATCAAAACCATAAGCGGTAGAAAACCATAGATGTGACTGGATGCCTGCGCCGTCAATTTTAACGCCACTATTCTTCAGATACTCAACCATTTTTAAGAAACGGCTTGATTTCCATGTAGCGCCTTCGATGCCAAAATCGTTTAGGTAAAATTTCTTGGTGTTATCAACTGAAGCGGCAATTTTAAACAAGTCTCGAATTAATTCTGGTTTTACCCCTTTACGCAAACCGTAGGTAGCGTTATCAGTCTCATTTTCATTATCAGCGATAATTTCATTGGCAATATCCCAAGACTTTAAAACGGGGCTATTACGATAATGCCCCATGACTCCTTTAACATGGCGTTCCATCATCTCAAGAGTTGGGGGATAAGGAAGCCAGTCTGGTCTTCCCATGTGCCAGAAAAGGGTATGCCCATGTAATGCTATATTATTCTTCTGGCAGAAATTAGCGATCGCATCTGCTGATTCAAAGGTAAATTTTCCTGGCTGTGGTTCAGTGGCGTTCCATTTTAATTCACCATTCGGTGTCACAATCGAACACTCACGAGCAATTAGGTTAGCGTAATCTTTATCTTTCAGCAAAAATTCACTATCAACTGCTGCGCCATAACGCTTACCTTTAGCAGCAGCTACTTGCCGAAGCGGAGAATCTACATTTGTATAAGTTCCTGCAATATAATTCGTACTCTGGTCTTCTTTCTGCTTATCTTTTTGTAAAAAGCCCATAGTCAATAAGGCAGAAAGGGTTGTGTATCCTGCTCTTGTTAAAAATTTTCTCCGATAAGGCATAAATTTTACTTAATCTAAGAAACACACGAATTATTATATTACATAATCATTTCTGAGACTTTTTGAGGTTTGGTGATGATTCCCACTGTTCTATTTTTTACCTTAACTAGTCATCTTCGATCAGAACTGTAACAGCTGCGATCGCAATCAACATTTCGTCATTTTTATCATTGAGTTCGGGAATCGCCCGCCCTTGAACTATCATCCCCCCAGATTCTACGGTGAGGGTTTTTCGCCCAAATGGTAATACAGCAAGTACTTCTTCTTCTCTAACTTGTTCTGGGTATGGCACTGCTACCTGAACCTCTATAATCATTTGATTGGGGTGACTTAAACCTGCAACTTCCCAAACACCAGGTAAAGCATTGTGAGCGATCGCATTTCGTACTGCCCTAGATGCTGCTACAGTTGGTTCTTGTCCATGCTGATCTATTCCCATCCCCATCTCGATAATCAAGCGTTTACGCGTCATTGCTATCTCCAGTAAATTTTGCACCTTTCACTTTATATAAATCAGGAGTCAAAAGTCTGAATCTAGAGTTATCTGAATACTGACTTCTAACTCCCCAAGCAAGAGAATATATTTATGTCCTTCTGGGAAAGAGGTAAAATTCGTGGCAGATTCTGATTAGTTTTGGAACTTATACCGGCTGAGGTGATTTAGATCATACGCTGCAAGCGACTCAGACGCTCTGAGTAACTTTTCATCACCTGTATAGCAAACATGGGTGTTTCCTGAACAGCAAAGAGAAACCCTTCGTGATTAAGGAAAGCTAGTTTGCTATCCACCTTAGCAATGGCTCTGTAAGTTCTATTTTGCACTCCTACAAGTACCCCAACACCAAAAACTTCGCCCGTTTCAATGGTTTCTACAACCTTGCCATTGACTAATATATCTACCTCTCCTTCCAGAATGCCGTAGATTTTATCACCAGACTGTCCTTCTTCAAAGATGACTTCGCCTGCTGAAAATACTTGAGGATCGGGTTGTTTTTGAAAGATACTGACTGTTAATACAGGACTTAGCATTAGAGCAACCCCAAAATTATTGGTTTTTAGACGAAACTTTTTGATAGCTTTAGGCGAACCCAAAAAAGTATACTACTTTATGTCGATTAACTCTCAATCTTTGCAAAATTTCTGATTAATCGCCTAAAAACCTCTCCCTGGTTTGACTACACAAAACCTTCCCTCTGCGAGTTGGAGAAAAATTTGAACGAAAATTCAAGGTAGGGAGAGGTTTATTGAACTCACGTTCAAATAGGAAATTTTGGTTTCCATACCATCTTCTATAATTGATAAAACCTGCACACCTAATTCTAGGCATGAGACTGTGACCGAATCAGGAAGTTACAAAGATACTGTAAACCTACCCAAGACTAACTTTGAGATGCGGGCAAACGCCATCAAGCGTGAGCCGGAAATCCAAAAATTTTGGGAAGAAAATAAGATTTACGATCGCCTCTTTGAAAATAACCCCGGCGAATTATTTATACTGCACGATGGGCCTCCCTACGCTAATGGCTCACTCCATATTGGTCATGCCTTAAATAAAATTCTCAAAGATATTATTAACCGCTACAAAATGCTACAAGGGCGTAAAGTTCGCTACGTTCCTGGTTGGGATTGTCACGGTTTACCGATTGAGTTAAAAGTTTTGCAGAACATGAAATCAGCAGAACGGCAAAATTTAACGCCTTTACAACTGCGCCAAAAAGCGGAAGAATTTGCTTTAACTACGGTAAACGACCAGCGCAATAATTTTAAACGCTACGGTATTTGGGGTGATTGGGAAAACCCTTATCTAACTCTGAAGCCGACTTATGAAGCGGCTCAAATTGGCGTGTTTGGTCAGATGTTCTTAAAAGGCTACATCTATCGCGGTTTGAAGCCTGTTCACTGGAGTCCCAGTTCTAAAACTGCTTTGGCTGAAGCTGAGTTGGAATATCCTGAAGGGCACGTTTCCCGCAGTATCTATGCAGCTTTTGCAATTACAAGTTTGGCGGAAGCTGTAAAACCACTGTTGGCGGAATATCAGTCTGATTTGGGTGTGGCTATTTGGACAACTACACCTTGGACTATTCCGGGGAATTTGGCGGTGGCGGTGAATGCAGATTTGAACTATGCAGTGGTGGAAGTTTCCCACTCAGAGGCGCAAAATAATTTCAAATACCTCATCGTTGCTGCTGATTTAGTCGAACGTTTATCTTCAACCTTGGGAGTTGAGTTAACTGTCAAAGCCACATTTAAAGGGAATGACTTAGAACACACTACTTACCGTCATCCCCTATTTGACCGTGAAAGTCCGATTGTTGTGGGTGGCGATTACATCACAACTGAATCGGGTACTGGGTTGGTACATACTGCCCCCGGTCATGGTCAAGAAGATTACATCGTTGGTCAGCGTTACGGTTTACCTATCCTTGCACCAGTGGATGATAATGGCAATTTTACTGAAGAAGCGGGAGAATTTGCGGGGTTAAATGTGCTGGGTGATGGTAATCAGGCGGTGATTGATGCCTTAAGTGCGGCTGGTTCTTTGTTGAAGGAAGAAGCATATCCTCACAAGTATCCTTATGATTGGCGGACGAAGAAGCCGACAATTTTCCGCGCTACTGAACAGTGGTTTGCTTCCGTAGAAGGATTTAGAGAAGAAGCACTAAAAGCGATCGCCACGGTAAAATGGATTCCAGCCCAAGGTGAAAATCGCATCACGCCAATGGTGGCGGAACGTTCCGATTGGTGCATCTCTCGTCAGCGCAGTTGGGGTGTACCCATTCCCGTTTTCTACGACGAGGAAACTGGGGAAGTACTGCTGAATGAGGAAGTTATCAACCACGCCCAAAAAATTATCGCAGAAAAAGGTTCTGATGCTTGGTGGGAACTTTCGGTTGAGGAGTTATTACCCGAATCCTATCGCCAAAATGGCAAGTCTTACCGCAGAGGTACAGACACAATGGATGTATGGTTTGATTCTGGTTCATCTTGGGCATCTGTCGTCCAACAGCGTCCAGAGTTACGCTACCCTGCTGATATATATTTGGAAGGTTCCGACCAACATCGCGGTTGGTTTCAGTCAAGTTTGCTCACCAGTGTAGCAGTGAATGACATTGCACCTTACAAAACTGTCCTAACTCACGGCTTCGCTTTGGACGAACAAGGCCGGAAGATGAGTAAGTCAGAAGGAAATGTGGTTGACCCAAATACAATCATTGAAGGCGGGAAAAATCAAAAAGTAGAACCGGCTTACGGTGCAGATGTCTTGAGATTGTGGGTATCATCGGTAGACTACTCCGGCGATGTCCGCATTGGGAAAAACATCATCAAGCAGATGAATGATGTTAGAGGTAAAATTCGGAATACGGCGCGGTTTTTGCTGGGTAGCTTGGATGATTTTGACCCCGAAAAAGATACAGTTCCCTTTGAGGAATTGCCAGAACTTGACCGTTATATGCTGCATCGCATCACCGAAGTGTTTGAGGAAGTTACTGAAGCCTTTGAGAGTTTCCAATTCTTCCGCTTTTTCCAAACCGTGCAGAATTTCTGCGTGGTGGATTTATCCAACTTTTATTTAGATGTTGCCAAAGATAGGCTGTACATCAGTGCAAAGGATGCTTTCCGCCGTCGCAGTTGTCAAACGGTGCTGAAAATAGCTTTAGATAATTTAGCACGAGCGATCGCACCAGTATTATCTCACACTGCCGAAGATATCTGGCAATATCTCCCTTATAAAACACCTTACAAATCGGTGTTTGAAGCTGGTTGGGTGCAGGTTGAGGAAAAATGGCGGAATCCAGAATTGGCGCGATTTTGGGAAACACTACGACAACTCCGTACCGATGTTAATAAGGTGTTAGAACAAGCCAGGATAGAAAAACTCATTGGTTCTTCCCTGGAAGCGAAAGCCTTGATTTACATATCTGATAAACAGTTAGGCGATGCTATCAAAGCCTTTAACCCGGTTAAGGGTAACGGGATTGACCAACTGCGGTATCTATTGCTGACTTCCCAGGTGGAATTATTAGATTCTGCTGAAGGATTGCAAGGATTAAAATATACGGCGCAAACGGAAGACTGGGGAATTGGGGTAGTGAACGCAGAAGGGCAAAAATGCGATCGCTGTTGGAACTACTCCACTCATGTGGGAGAATCAACAGAACATCCCTTAATTTGCGATCGTTGCGTTGCAGCCTTAGCTGGAGAGTTCTAGTAAATATACGCTAATTCGACGAACTTCTCCCTATTTTTAACTAAATTTCAAGTCTTTCCCTCTCCAAATCGGAGAGGGATTGTTTTACGTAGTAAAACGAGGGAGAAGTTTTTTGAGTCAGCGCTTGAAATAGATATTTTCCGTGATACACATTATAGTCCTTTTGTCCAGCACGTAAGTCCTAAGGGTAATATAATTTGGAACAAAAAAATCGAGTATTTTTACTGAAGATAGCTACGTGTTTTAACTGTATCTTCTTTAAAGAAAGGGGGACTGCTAAATTATTAAGAAAATATAAAGGTATGGATTAATACGTATAATTTAGACTAAAACATCCATTAACTCAAAATTCAAGAGAGAAAAAGATATGTCAGATAAAGTTGCTAAAGAATTGGCAGATTTTTTGCTGCAAATAAAACAGCGATCGCAGTTTCATGCAGGCTACCCATATAATTTAAGTTGTGATTACAGTGCGATCGGCAAATTTTTCAATCATCTGTTAAATAATGCTGGAGATCCATATATTGAACCAGATTTTGGTCTTCATTCTCGTAAGTTTGAGCAAGAAGTATTATCTTTTTTTGCTCACCTTTATAAAATTCCAGAAAGTCAGTTTTGGGGTTATATTACTGCTGGGGGGACTGAAGGTAATTTATATGGAATATTCTTAGCAAGAGAAATCTACCCGAATGGGATTCTTTACTCATCACAAGACTCTCACTACTCAATTCCCAAAGCCGCGAAATTATTCCGCATTCAACATAACGTTGTTAATTCGCAAGCTAATGGAGAAATGAATTATGACCATTTTGAACAACTCCTTAGGGAAAATCGTAGTTATCCAGCTATCATAAATTTAAATATTGGGACTACTGTCAAAGGTGCAATTGATAACTTAGACAAAGTTCTAGAAATTTTAGATCGCAATCAGATTAAAAATTACTATATTCATTGTGATGCTGCACTTTCAGGATTAATATTACCGTTTTTAGATGGCGCTCCACAAGTTAATTTTCAAAAACCTATAGATAGTGTAGCTATTTCTGCTAAATTCATTGGTTCTCCATTACCTTGTGGTGTAGTTTTAACAAAGAAGAAATGGGTAGAAAAAGTTGAAACAGAAATTGAATATATTGGTTCAAAAGATACAACAATTCTGGGTTCTAGAAACGGTCATACTCCCCTAATTCTCTGGTATGCATTACAAACCAGAGGTTATGATGGATTAGCCAGAGAAGCAAATACTTGTATTAACAATGCCCAATACCTTTTCCAACAACTTCAAATCAGAGAATATCCATGTATGTTAAATGATTTTTCCAACACCGTAGTGTTTCAAAAGCCTTGTCAAAAGTTAATTAAAAAGTGGCAATTAGCCGTGTTTGAAAATTGGGCACATATTATAGTCATGCAGAATATTAATCGGGATAAAATCGATAATTTTATTAATGAACTTTTGCTAGAAGAAGGGTTAATTAATAATGTAGAAAAGTTTAATTTACAGACAGTCTGACACTGATATAGACTATCAATTGGAATTAATTTCCCAATTTTACAATGTGTTTATTCAAACGAGACTTTATCTATTTAAAAAGTTTTTGCAACACAAATTAGCAGCAAGTAATTTTTCTACTTCTGCACCTTCTATAGGTGGTAAGAAAAAATACCCTTGTCCATAATCACATTGTAATGCCTTCAGTTGTGCTAGCTGTTCTATAGTTTCTATGCCTTCTGCTGTTACAGACATATTTAGATTATGAGCTAATGTCACAATTGCTCTCACAATTTCTAAATTTTCTCCTTGACTACCGATGTTAGTCACAAAAGAACGGTCAATCTTAAGGGTTTTGATTGGTAGGCGGTGTAGATAACTCAAGGATGAATAACCAGTCCCAAAATCATCCATGTGCATCTCGACATTTAGCTCTGTTAACTGGGAAAGCACAGTGGTAGCTAATTCAAAATTATCCATCAACAGGGTTTCAGTAATTTCCAACTTCAAACAGCATGGCTCCAGTCCAGTTTCCTGCAAAATATGTTTAACTTGTTTAAACACATCAGCTTGCGTAATTTGTTTCCCAGAAAAATTTACGTTAATTGTCAAGGGTAGTGAGCTAGGAAATTGTTGATGCCATCTATGCATTTGCTGACAGGCTTCAAAAAGTACCCATTCCCCGATACTAACAATCATTCCAGTTTCTTCGGCCAGGGGAATAAAATCTTGAGGCGAAATAAAACCTCGTTCTGGATGATACCAACGTATCAGCGCCTCAAATCCAATAATCTTACCAGTTGTTAGTGAAATAATTGGCTGGTAATCAAGCCGAAACTCTTCTTGCTTGAGCAGCGCATTTCGCAGAGCAGTTTCTAACTCTAATAGTAAAGATGCACTCTCGTGCATCTTTTGGTCAAAGACCTCATAGCGTGCCTTACCAAGTGATTTGGCACGATACATTGCCACATCAGCATCGCGTAGAATCTGCGCTGATTGTTCATAATCTGGTTTACTTAAAGCGATGCCAATACTAGCATTAGTAAACACCAGATGCTCATTTAATTGAAATGGCAAAGCTAGGATCTTTTTAATTCGCTCGGCTACCTGTATGGCGATATTGATATCCTCAATTTCTTCAATTAAGATTGTGAACTCATCGCCGCCAAAACGGGCAACTATGTCTCTACCTCGTAGAACTGACTTTAAGCGATGAGAAATTGCAATCAAAAGTTGATTTCCCATTAGATGTCCCAAGCTATCATTGACAACTTTAAAGCGGTCTAGGTCTAAAAATAGTACGGCAAATAAATAATTACTTTGCTGTTGAGTACGTTCTATTGCTCGCTGCACTCGCTCCATAAATAATCTTTGGTTAGGTAATCCAGTTAGCTCATCATGAAGACTATTGTGTAGTAATTGCTCTTGTGCTTGTTGCCGCTTAATAATATCTTGTTGAAGTTGTTGATTTACTCTAATAAGTTCAATAGTGCGTTCTAGAACAAGTCGCTCAAGCTGATAACGATATTGGATTAATTCTTCTTCTACTAATTTTCGTTTAGTGATATCACGAACAATAACAACATACTCTCTTACTTGGGAATTAAATGGCTGCGAAATAGTTGATTCAACAATTCGTAGACATTGATTTATTCTTAAGGTTTGCTCGCTCCTAATAGACCACTGTTTTGGTTTACCCCGATAGTATCTTAATATTTTATTCAACTTTTTTCCAAGCAACTGCTCAACACTTATTTGAAATAATTCTTCAGCAGCAGCATTTGTTTGACAAATAGTACCGTTTTCATCTAAGACTAAAACAGTATCGGGAACAGTATCGAGAGTAGTAATAAATAGGTTTCTTGCTTGTTTACGTGCCTCGTCAATAGCAACAATTTGTGGTAGAGTTGTCCAGCAAGCGATCGCTACCCCAATAAAAGAAAGCGTCACTAACAAAATAGCTAGTAAAGAGTTTTGAGGATTAGTAGAAACTCTGTCTAGTAAATCGCGGATAACCCAACTACTGGTGGTAGTAATACAAATTAATGATATTAAGACAATTACCTGTAGTACCACAAAATCTGAGTTGTTTTTACTAGACCTAGTGTAGTAACGCTGTGTCCACCATTCCGGGTGTAATGGCGCAAATCTTAAGCGACTTAACGCTACATCTCCTATCATCAGAACAATGGGTAATAGTAATCCCACCGAAAAATCTCTCCAATTCCAAGCCAAACCTCCCACTATTAGAACTACTGTTTCTAGAAAGAAAAAACTAAGTGACCACCAAGGCCATAAGACTTGTGGTTCGCCTCGACACAGCCATAATCCCAGATGTAATCCCATAATGGACATGAGATAACAAGTGCCTGCGACTGTGACAAGTTGAGATACATTTCCTAAATTGAGACAAAGCAAACTGATTATAAAGGTAACTAAAATAGCAGGCGCAAGGACACCTTGATGAGAAACCAATGCAAATATGGGAGAAAGCTGTCTATCTAAGGCAAGTTGATATAGTATCCGAGGAGAGTTGGAAACTGCCGTAGCAGAACTTAGAAGGCAAGATACAGTAATCAAAAGTGTTACTAGAAAGGGGGCATATTCACCCCAAAAAGGCTTAGAAGCCGCTACTAGATTTAAGAATGTATCGTCACCTATTCTTGGATTGGGAGTCGAACACATTAATACCCAAGAACCACCTAAAAATACTGGAGGAATTAGCCAAGCAGCTACGGTCAAGAACTTTAAAGTTTTATACGGATGGTGGCTATCAGCAACAAAAGAAGAAGTGGTTTCACAAGCATAAATTGAATAGCTAGCTAGAAAAAACCACTTTGCCCATTCTTCAAAGCTCAGGGTATGTGTGCTAGTTGGGATAAGTTTAAAACTAGCAGTTGAAAAGCCTAACCATAGGACACCTTGAATAGAAAACAAAAGCAGTAATAAAATCGCTGGGAATACAAAAAATAAATGCAGGAGTGCTAAAGCACGGCTACCACTGAATGCCACAATAAAAGGAATTGCTGTAAATACAACTTTTAATAAAGTTTCTGGACAAGAAAGACCTAATGTTTCAAAATTGACTTTAATTAGGTCTGTGAGAATAATCGCATATAGTGCTGGTGCTGCTGCCCAGCTAAAAAAGTATCCCAATGCTACGTAACGACCTAAGCCAGGAAAATTTTTTAATAGCCTTTTAGTATAGTTTGGTGTCCCTCCAGCGACATCTGGCCAGCGTCTACCTAGACTTTGTACCTGCAAGTTCAATAAAAAGGAAACGATCGTACCAACAAACCAAACTAAGATTGCTTTAGACCCTAACGCTGCATGAATAATGGGAGCAGTACCAATCCATCCCACATGACCCGTTAAGCCAAAGCCCCAGGTTTCGAGATAACTCAGAGTCCGTGGTAGGCGGATTACCAAATTCTGATTTTTCTCTGCCTGTATAGAATTGTTAGTAAGCATTGTTTATTAGCGAGATTTACTGACCTTTTCACTCAATAGCCGAATCTCGCTGTATATAGCTTCCGTATAACTGCTGAACTTATAATAAAAGATAACTTACTTGTAGCAATACTATCTGATTTATGACAATTCGCACTGTCTAGATCCCCGACTTTTTTAAGGAGTCGGGGATCTAACTTTTCACGAATGATTTAGACTGCTATATTAGCCTGATTAGTTTACTGGCTAGGTCTTTATAGCTTTTGCAACAACTCCTGAGTTAACTGAAAAAACGCTTTTGAACCAGCTGATTGGGGAGCATTTAAAACAGCTGGCATAAAACTATCAACAGCCTTAGCAACATTGACATCAACAGGTATTTGTACTTTACAAATTTTCTCTACCCCGAAATCTTCCACAACGCGGTGCATCACTTGTTTATAGTATCTACCAGTGAGCAGGTTAGCGCTGGACATGCTGAATACAATTCCCAGCATTTTTATATCTATTTTGGTTTCATGTCCATGACTGTCTTTCAATTGGGCAATGCGTCTTTCTAGCAGTTGAATCCCCACTACAGACAAAGGTTCTGGTTTTGCAGGAAGGATGTAGAAATCGCTAGCAGCTAAAGCGCTACGAGTCAATAAATTATATCCAGGGGCACAATCGAGAAGAATAAAATCATATTCTTGACGGACTGGTTTTAAAATGTTATTAATCAAGACTCTTTCAAAGCGATTCCAAATCGTTTCAAAGTCCTGTTCACCTAATGCAGTTGCTTGTTGATGTAGCATTTCTGAAACAACGAATTCATCATACAAATCGATGTCTCCTGGTAATAAATCCAGTCCGGGAAGATTACAAACCTGGGATTGAATGATATCTTGAATTGTTAGTTTTGCTTGTGGATCTGGATTGATTACTTCATCGATCAGATACCTAAATGTCTTGCTTTGTTTACGACGCTTGGCAAAATCTAAAGGCGACATCAAACTGAGTGTGGCGCTAATTTGGCTATCTAAATCAAGGACAAGCACCCGCTTTCCATAATTTTTAGCTAAACAGGTAGCTAAGTTTACGGTGAGGGTGGTTTTACCAACGCCACCTTTCATATTTGCAGTCGCAATTACATATCCCATTGGTTGAGTCCTCTGTTGACGCATTCACCTCTAGGTAGCGTACACCTCTCTCGATTTATTAAATCTTCCATTAAATTTAATATTTTCGGAAACTCATTTCAGTGAGATTGCCTAAATTGTAGGCGTTGAGTAAGGGCGCACATCTGTCATTGGTGTCAACAAAAGCCTAAAAATAGCAAAACTTTCGGCGGACTCACCCGCCTGGAACTAAAGTTCAAGGTAATAGCTCAAGTCTACTTCAGTAGACTAAAGATTTTTAGGTGTATTAAGTCATCTCTTGATGACTTTTGCTATTAGCAGGGAACTGAAGTTCCTTGCGGGGCATAGCTTTTACGTTAAGTGTACACGTAGGCACAGATGTGCGCCCCGACGTTCGCGGAGCGTCCCGCAGGGATGGGATATTTTTTTACTGGAAGTCTCTAATCTCAGCCTTGGTAATGTTTTTTGATGAAATGAGCTAGTTAAATTACTATCACTTTAGTTGAAAGCTAGATAACACGCGAAATCGCGTGTTTACGTTAACATATAATGCTTGTTATTCGGTCATTTTAAAACTGGCATCCACGCTTTGAGCATAAAACGAGCATTTATGATGAATAGCGCTAAAACTGCCACTGGTAAGGCTAAGAAAGGTGAAGTATCAGTTAGGTTAGACTCTGGGAATGTTAAGGCTTGTTTCCCGCGTCCATACTTCCCAGGTGAACCGCACCAAGTGAAAAGAGGCACGGGTATCTCAAATATAGAAGGGTGGGAAGATAAGGCAAGACTGTTAAAGCGTAGGTTACAGCTAGAGGTAGAGGAAGGAAAGCTCACAAATCCAGACGGGACATTTAACGAAAATAGATTCCGTGAGATTCTTGTTGAGCAAAAACTTAGACCAAGCTTAAAAGTACTGGAGAATCCCACAACGTCAGACGGTCAACTCCCGCCTAAACCAGAGTTATCTATTCTTGAGGTCTGGGATATGTATTGTGAGTACAGGAAGCAAGGCTTAAGAGAAAGTAATTACGAAAGTAAATGGCAGGGAGCGTATAAAAATTTTCTTGAGTCAGCAATAGAGGCTACTAAGTCCCAAGATGCAATAAAAATTAGAAATTGGCTAATTGAAAACAGAAACAGTAAAGACGTTAAAGACTTATTGAGCAATCTTTCTAAAGGTTATCAATCAGGGATGAAAAATAAGCTATTGAGCCATAATCCATTTGAGGGTATGGCGGAAGAGATTACAAGTAAAGGCGCTAGACGAAAAAACCAGAATGAAGTTGACACGGAAGGAGATGACGATGCATTTAATGAACTAAAGGCTTATACATGGGATGAAGCGCAAGCAATTTTGAATTTTACTAAAACAATTTATCCTTACTGGTTTAATTTCCTTAAATTCAAATTTCTTACTGGAGTAAGGACAGGAGAAGCAGTAGGTTTAATGTGGTGCGATATTGAATGGAACAGAGAAAGAGTTTTGATTCGGAGAACATACGATAGGGAAACAAAAAAGTTTTATCCACTTAAAAACGATAAAACTTACAAGGGAGAAGAGGTAAGAAAATTTCCGATGCCTAAAGATGGTGAGTTGTGGAATCTTTTAAAGTCAACTCCACAAAGGGAATCTAACGAAATCGTTTTTAAACCTAGACACGGAAAAATAATTAATAGTATTGGTTTTTTCAATGTCTGGAAAGGAAGGAAAGCTACTGAATCTACAGCACCTACTAGAGGTATTATTCCATCATTAATTGAGCAAGGTAAACTTACCCAATATTTACCCCCATACAATACACGACATACTTTCATCACTCATGCAGTTTTTGACTTGGGTATTGATGAAAAAATAGTAAGCAAGTGGTGCGGTCATAAAGTGGAAGTATCGAACAAACATTATCAGGATGTAGCGATATTTGCTGAAAGGATTAACCCAGAAGTGCCACAGCAACAATCAGAGATTGATTTGCTTAAGCAACAGTTAGCCGAACAGCAAGAATTAATTAATCGACTGATGGAAAATAGGGATATATAGGGAAGTATCTTCCAGATTACTCTAAGTAGAGACTCCAAGAAAGTCAAAAACCTCTAGTAACAAGCATTCTAGAGGTTTTTTGTGTATGCCACCTAATACTAAAGAGCCGATCAACAACTAAAATCACACTCACCCTTGAGGCGTAAAAATACTGACAAATAATTACTATTAACCGCACCTGGTCACTTTCCCAGAAGCAAATAGTAATCAGTTCTGAGAAAGAAAATTGTTTATTTTTAGGATGCAATAGGTTTCATATCACCAGAAAGTGAAAATCTTTCACCTTTTAGTTGAAAGCTATTATTTCAAGTTATATTAGATACAAGCAAGGTGGTGCTGCGGCAACACTTGGGGGTATCGGTGTACTTGCACCTGCTGCTGGTATTGCAGTCGGCATTGGTGCGGCTCCAGTTGTTGCGGCTGGTGCAGTTGTTGGATTAGCTGCATACGGAATTAAAAAAGCGTTTGGTTGGTAGTAGCAGCATTATTGCTTAATCAGACGTTACAGGTATTTGATATTAAGAATTAAAAATCCAGTAACTAGAAAATATAGACCCCTACTAACCCTAAGTGATTGGTAGGGGTTTTCTATGATTTATGGTATTACTTCAATACTTGGTTCATTCGCGGTCTATCATACTAACCGAGATAAAACTTTTTAGCATTATTGTAAAACTATAAATTTAAGGCTAGAGTCAATTTTCTAACCCTAGCCTTAAATTTGTTATATGTATTGCTTTTCAACTATCTGTAGTTTAGACAGAACGTTAGAAATAAAGCTCTAATTACTGTTGACTTCCTTTCTTTTCATCCAGTGCTTTTTGAATAGCTTCTCTACAAAATTCAGGAGGATTGTCTTGTTGCTGTACTTCCTCTTTCATGGATTTTGTCATGCGTAAGTTCATCTTCTCGGTAAGCGGCTCCTCTCGTTCTGACTTAATTGGCTTTAAATTTTCAGGAGTTCCTTTAGGATTAGGCATTATTGAGAGATGTAAATATAGCTTTAATCTTTTGGAAGCGAAACATTAGAGCGTTTATTCGATGGGTACAGAAGCCTGAGAAACTTGTTACCCACCGATACCACTTTTAAGGAATGGCTACTCTATGTTTACACGAACAGAACTTGAAAGCAAAACTATCCAGGAGTTACGTGATTTATGCCGTCGTTATGGTTTAAAACCAACTGGTAACGCTGGATATAAAACTAGCTACGTTACTTCACTTATAGCCCTCCCTGCGATCGCACTCAATCAGATGAAGGAAGGAAGAGGAATAAAAAAGTTGAGCTTTGAGGCTTTTCAAAATATTGGTGCTGCATTGGATCAAATGAATGATCCAACCGATGAACAGGCAGCACTTATCAAGCTGACGATGGAAGAGAGGAGGCTACACGCTCCTCAGTCATGGGAACAGCAAACGCTAATCAATCTCTACAAAGCTAAACAGAATCCCCAGAGAGTAAACTGGAAACGCACATGGGAAAACAGCGCACATTTGCCAGTACATTATCAACGCCTGCTAGAAGATAATGGACATAGCGCGGGGAAGGGTAAACTCTTTCTCAGTGGGGGA
>NZ_NOLK01000339.1:0-2661 GCF_002245985.1 Nostoc sp. 'Peltigera membranacea cyanobiont' 232 | reverse complement strand
GGGGTAAATATAGCGAAGCTGTCACCAGGGGCAAGATAGCCTGAAAGTATTGCGGTGAAAGACTTTCAGACTACAAGGTTCTCAGATATACGAACAAAGCGTATTTTTAGACACATTCACCCCGTCTCAATTGGCAACCTGACATTAAGATCCAAACGAAAAGTACCATAGGGATTAACGTGACCCCAAATTAAAGGTGAAAGCGCCCGCAAATCCTCCAACTTCATCAACCGCATCCATTGTGATTGGGATAAAACCTCCTGAATCATTAAAGTATTTATATATACCAAAGATATCTGGACTAAATGCAGAGATAACACAGCTAATTCTTGGTCGGACAAACGATTAGTAGCAATCTCCCCACCCTTGCCATAAAAAATAAAACTGTTAGCACTATTCCAGTTCTCAACCACGTTTAGTCCAGCATTTATCTCTTGTCGCAGTTCAACCGAATGCAGGTATTTACATAAAAATATAGTTTTTACAGCCTTGCCCAATTCCGCCAAGGCTTGATAAGTAGGGTGTAATAAATTACCCCTAGTAAAACGCTTTAAGATGGCTTCAGTTTCCGCCATACCCAAACGCAAAGCAGTAGCATACTTCACCATTTGGTCATATTGTTGGCGAATTAAATCCCAATTAATAGCGCGAGTTAAAATCGGTTGCAAGTTTGGATAAGCATCATTATTCCCAGTTGACGGACGGTATAGTTTTTGAACATTGATACGTTTAAGACGCGGCATTAACTGAAAACCCAGTAAATGGCAGAAAGCAAAAGCCACTTCATTTTGACCGTGACTATCCACATAATTTGTCTCCACTTTCATCTCAGTACAGTGGCGTAATAATCCTTCAATCATGGCTGCCACCTCAGAGGAAGAACAAGTTTTTAACTGTGAATAAATACAAACAGAATTCTTTTCAACGTGCCAATAAATCATCACACCTCGTCCACCATAGCGGATGTGCCACTCAGTCATTAGATTTTGATCCCAAGCACCAAACTTTTTCGAGTCAGAAGCACAGGCGGTTGTACCCTCTCCCCAAATAGTAGAAATTCTGGCAGTAAAAATTGCATTTGCAACACAGGCAATAGCATTACGTAATTGTTCTTTCTGAATAAAATGTCGCTTAACATGGAGTAAATCTTGATAATTATCGCCTTTAATCTCATCACTTAAACGCTTTAATCCAGTATTCGTTCCTAAACCATATAAACAAAGTAGTAACCGTTTTTGTAAAGTATGGTTGCTTAAAACCTCTCGTGTTGATACACTCTGAAAGTGTTGGCTAAACTTAACTCGTAAATCAGTCTCTTTCAGAATATCTAAGAGGCTAGTCATCCGCCAACGTCTAGTAATTTCAGTTTTTAACCGTGTCAAGTTAACAGGTTCATTTTGAGGATTCAAAGGAGAAACACAAATTCGACTTTTACCTGTATTTGATGCCGTGAGTATTTCAAGTATTTAGCCAGCATTACGGCTGCGTCATCACTATAAAAGCACCAGCGTTGTTTGTTGCCTTTACCTAATACTTGAAATTTCTGGTTCTTGATATCTACAGAATCTATATTTAGGGCTAGAAGCTCTCCTATTCTGCATCCTGTGCGATGCAATAAATGAACTATCGCACTGAGACGCAAGTCATCTTTTACAGCAGTATATAGTATATTTAGTTGTGATTGTGTTAGATATCTGATTGTAGCATCGCTTTTATGTTCGCCTTTCTCTCTTTCAGGTAGACGTTGTTTTAGTCCCCGGATGGGGTTGGATTTTATATACCCTTGTTCTACTGCAAAGTTAAGCAAACTTTGTAGTATTGCTTGATGCTTGTGGTGTGTCGTGTATTTTAAATGACTGAGATTATTTAGATACTCAACTAATGTTTGCTTACTGATAATTTCTATTGACCAACTTCCATACTTTTGCAGTAAAAGTCCGAGGGTCAGTTCATAGGTTTCTCTAGTACTTGGTGCTAGACCAGGACGCTCTAGAAATTCGGTCGTGACAGTGGCTAAAGTTACAGCCGATTTCACGGTTGTTTCTGTATTCTCTCGCTTGGTTTTTATTGATAAATTATATATCTTTATTGGAGTTAGTTAACAGCTTTTTATGGATACTTTTAAAACTCCCAATAGCGATGAATCCCTTGCTAGTTACGTTTCACGGGTCAGGAAGAAACTCAATTTAACTCAGTCTGAGTTGGCGGATGCTGCTGGTATACATGGACGCTCTGTCGGGAAAATTGAGCGGGGACTTACGGTTAAAATTAATCGTAGGACACTTCAAGGGTTAGCGATCGCCCTTGGCGTGCCTCAAGAATATTTAGATGCTGTGATCAAGGGTGAAGAAGTATCTCAGGTTAGAGGGGTTAAGTTTTGTCCCCAATGTTGGAATCCTGGCGCGGCGGTTGACCCTATGTGGGGTCATGTCAAAGCCAAGTTTTGTTATCTCTGCGGTACACCGATTCGAGCTAACTGCGCGAATTGCGGTGAGTTGGTGTTGTCTTTGAGACACAGATTTTGTCCAATTTGTGGCTGTGCTTATAAAACGCCCGTCAAAAACGCTAAAATCCAGTGAGCTACTCTTTTTTCTCAAACCCATACTCCACAATACTTTCAGGCTATCTTGCCCCTGGTGACAGCTTCGCTATATTTACCCC
>NZ_NOLK01000338.1:0-2738 GCF_002245985.1 Nostoc sp. 'Peltigera membranacea cyanobiont' 232 | reverse complement strand
ATTACTTTGATATGGCAGTTCGATGAATTAAATCTTACCCTACCTCAGATGGTGTCACTTTGTTTTCCACCTTATCGCTGATCAGGTAAGTCCTCTTGTCAATAGGTTTTGAGACGCGCTAACCCTGGAAGTATCCCTCTTTTATAGATAGCACCCTGGTTTTTCAGCTCGTCTTCTAAAAGATAGGGAACAGCTTTGGTCAAACGAATCAACTTTTCTTCCAGGTTGGCGAATCCTGTAACCGTTTTTCCATCTAGCAAAGAGCGTCCATTGGCAAGCTTAATGTTAAGCAGTCCAGCAGAACCATGACATACGGCACAGACAAAGCCACCTTTTTCATAGATTTGGGCTGCTAACTGTGCCAGTCTTTCATTACTAGGAAAATCCCACATTGCCCCATGTCCACCTGCATAGTAAATGGCAATGTAATCTTCTGCGTTAACGGCTTCAATCGGAATTGTGTTATTCAGTTGAGAGTGAAGGCGTTTGTCTTCCCAAAATTGACGATTATCTTTATCTCGTAAATCGTAACTTCTTTGATCAAGCGGTGGTTGACTTCCTTTAGGGCTAGTAAAGTCAACTTCATAACCTGCTTCTCTTAGAATGTGGTAGAAATGTGTCACCTCTCCCAGCCAGTAGCCTGTTTGTTTACCATCATTTAAGGTGTTATGGCTGGTGATAACAATCAGGACTTTTTTATCTTTCATTGGTATTGAAATCAGTTAATTTAACTATATAAAACTAAGAGTACTTTGTTCGCCTAACCCCCCAAAAGCCTAATTTGACGTGAGCGCCAGGAACGGCTGACTCTCGTATTGCGAATGCTTATGTATTCATCAGGGACAGACAACCTCTACAACCCGCATGATCCCGTTGGCTGATAAAACCTGCTTAAGTTTTGAAACAAGCGGCAAACGATGCAACGGATTTTTTTACTGTGCGTTCGCACTTAAATCGGTGCAATGTTAAAAGATGTCTGCACGTCCTAGCATTCAACAACGTTCAATCTGTCCGAACTGAGCTGAACCCTCGTTTCGGGCATTGTCTTGAATCAACAGGTTAAGGGTTGCAAGTCGGCGGGTTTTTTGAGGTGTTAGGTTTGATGCAAAGCGGCCCGAGGTTGGTTAGAGAATTAGGTCGGCTAATAAATGCTAATGGACCAGCCTTGTGTTCACCATTAAAGGGGGTAGGTTTGCGAACATCAAAGCCACACGCGGCAGCATCTTGTGGGTTGTTAAACCAAAACCCTATATGGAAAGTGTTAGTAGGTGGTAAGTTCACTTGCGGATCAAAACCGAAAATCTGATCTAGCAGGATAGTTTTAATTGTCACAAGTCCAGGCTCAACGTCAGATTGGTACCAAGCCAGACCAAAGTTCTTGAATTTGGGGTTTGGGGTACCGAATGCCTGCTGAGGACTATTCTCTACAGTAAATAGGTCAAACTTCAAACCCGGCTTGAAATTTGTCAGCCTCAAAGTCAGATTGTCATTAAGATTGCCACGCTTGACGATGGCTTGAACCCGAGGCGTGACTCCAGGAGTGGCTGCCATGCAATTAATGAACTGCGTGTTAGGAAATAACTCAAAACTAGTTTCATCAGAACTTGATGAACGCTGCGCTGTCGCAAGCTGGCTGAACCCAAATACTAATAGCAACCCGACTGCAAATACGCGAGAAGCTATTAAGGATGGAAATTTGTGAAACATAAATTTAAACTCTCTTGTTAAATCTCAAGTTTTCAAAGCAGTATTGGCGTACAAAATCCCCGGATTGGCACGGTGACTCCTTTTACATCTATCAGAGGTTGATTGGGGAATTATGCAAGAGTATATGCCGGAGGCTTTCTATTCTATATTGGGTGCTATTACGAGCTTGAGTATTCACCGATTAATGTGGGGTCAGTAGAAAGAGAAGATATTCAGCTTTGGGAAAAAGCAGAGCGTGTATTGCAACAAATAATAGAAGAAAAACAGGGATAAGAACTTAGACAAAATAAAGGATTTTCCCTCTAGGTGATGACGCAACTCAAAACCTAGCAAGCTCAATTAAGAGCGGTGGTCGGCACTGCCAACTTTCGGCTCATGACGTATACTTGCCTTCATGCCGTTTGCTAAAGCAGTGGATAAAGCATTAAAATTCCTAACACTTCAAAACTGAAGTGTCACTAGTAGGGATAATATTACAAACTCAGCAGTTTTTTTGATAGAAACTGCACCGAAAAATAGCAGAGGTTAGAGCAATGGATGAGCGTCATCGTTACTTACAAATCGCTCTTATTCTTGTCGGAATTGCCTTTTTATTTATTTATCCTCTGACTAAAATCTGGGCATCAGGCTGGTTATGGCAACCTGGTCAGTCCGAATATGAACAAATGATCATTGGTGTTTATGCGACACTTGGTGTCTTTTTGCTGTTGGCTGCTCGACAACCAGAAGCGAACAGAAGTTTAATCTGGTTCACTGTTTGGTCAAGTTTAGTGCATGGGTTAATTATGGCGGTACACGCAGTCATTGATCCTGTTGAACGTGGACACCTGTTTGGTGATGTTCCAGCACTATTCTTGGTGGCAATTGTCCTTGCCTTCCTTACACCGCGTAAAATGGTGTCTAGCGCTCTTTTATTACTCTCATGAGAGTATAATTAGTTACTAAGAGTTTAACTTAGCAAGGGTATTTAATTGGGTTCAAGAACGGCTACCTCCACGATCACCGTGGTAGATCAGTACTGCGATGCCTAT
>NZ_NOLK01000337.1:0-2806 GCF_002245985.1 Nostoc sp. 'Peltigera membranacea cyanobiont' 232 | reverse complement strand
GGAATGAAGTGGCTGCCTACGGCAGCCACTTCATTCCCCTTTTAAATGATTATCATTATTGATAATGGAATAGTTTATTTTCTGGAAGTCCCAAAGTAAAGCGTCTCCAGGTAACTTTTACCTAGTTGCTGTGATTCGGCAAATATCCGCTCTCGGTAGCTATCTTTGATCCGAACTTTTTCTGGGGTTAAGTCAAGTTTGTCTGCCATTGCGATATCATGCACCCACGGATAAAATTGAGTTACGTAATGAAAAAGATGGGCCACCTTCAGCATTAAGAATTTGGTCTGCTTATGATTTAGATGCACGTAACAGTACTAAACGCACTACTAAGTGGACAGGGTATAAAGTGCATCTAACAGAAAGTTGCGATGAAGATGTACCATCAATCATCACTCATGTAATAACGACTCCTGCTACCAGTCCCGACCAGACAGTGATACCGTCAATCCATCAAGCTTTGGCTGAAAAAGAACTTTTACCTGAGAAACATTTAGTTGACTAAGGATACACTTCAGCACAATTGCTTTCTAATTCCCAACACGACTATGACATTGATCTGTTTGGTCGAGTACCTCTTGATGTCGGATGGCAATCAAAAGCAGGTTTGGGATTTGATCTATCCCACTTTCAAATCAACTGGAAGCAAAAAACAGCCTATTGTCCTCAAGGCAAGTGCAGTAGCCGTTGGAAAAAAACTCAAGATGCTTATGGAAACCAAGTAATTCGTATTAACTTCCGTGCTGGCGATTGTTCAATTTGTCCTGTTCGCTCTGACTGTACCCGCGCACAAACCAAGCCACGTAGCTTGACTTGTGCGCGGGCAATCTGATCGCGAAGTCCTCCAGAAAGCTAGAGAGCGACAAAAAACTGAACAGTTTCAACAACAGTATGCACTGCGCTCAGGCATTGAAGGAACTATTTCTCAAGGAATCCGCGCCTTTGAAATGCGCGATTGCCGTTATATTGGGCTAGCTAAAACTCATCTACAGCATATCCTGACGGCTGCCGCTATCAATTTAAGTCGAGTTTTCGCTTGGTTGGAGGATCTCCCACGGGCTAAAACTCGCTCCTCACACTTTGCGAGACTGGCAGACTCTACTGCGTGCTAAAAAATATCCGTGATTACTTGTTGCTCAAACATTAATATAATTTGAGGCTTTCTCCGTATATTACGCGGTAAACCTGGTCATTTCAAGTTAAACTAACGGTGTAATACACGGTTGAGTTTATGTTCAAACGGGATATTCAAGGGAAGTTTGCGCTTAAGAATGATGATTATCGTGAAGTACGCTCTTTGCGACTAACAGATGATACTTGGAAAGCACTCGGTATTGCCTCTGAATGTTTGGGTTTAACCCGTGCTGATTATTTAGAACACATTGTTAGGTATAACGCTTTGCCGAGTATTACACGGGAGGACTCAGAATTTTTATCTCCCCATCAGGGGGAAAACGAACCTCAACCGAGTATTACATGGCAGAAGGAGTTTCCCCTAACATCTGCTCCCGCCAGCGAAAGACAGTCTGTTGGGTTGCCAACTATTTCAGAACTTGAAATTTTACGTGACCGTGTTTTGTCTGAACTGAAGTTAGGTAAGCAACTGGGTATAAAACTGCTCAGAAGGTTCTCAATCGTTTTATTACTGAACTAATCGGTTTAGTTTAGCTGTTTGGGGAATTCGCCAACGGTATCCGGTGGACGGTTACGCCATCGCTAACCTCTTGGTAATTTCCCTTCTGTCTATATTTAGATATGGTATGAATTAATGCTCATCTGTGCTGATACCAAAATTCCTTTTCCACGCGCCCTGGTTTATGCTGCCTATCGGGACAAACTAGTTGAGCTAGTTCCCTATATGCCAAACGTGCGCCAGATCACACTTTTATCTCGTAGTGAAGCAGGCAGTAATGTTTATAGTGTCAATATATGGCATAACCCGGTACATGGGTTCACAAGTTCAACAGGTTCACCAAACTTATACCGATTTTAAGTAGTTAGAGAGGAGAAAGCAATGTTAGGTAAATGGCTTCCTGGCTTGTTTGGTAGTAAAAATGATGGAGTAGTATCAACGGATTTAAGAGTTGGGGATGCTACCCAATCTGATTTTGAAGCACCGAATAGACTAGACCGTATTGAAGTATTGGCTATTAGGAATACTGAAGCTATAGCAGCACTAACCACTAAGATTGATAATCTGACTGATAACGTAAATGATTTAACAAATAATGTTGACCGTGTATTAAGTCGTAGTGCAGTTTTAGATGATGTTTTACTTGAATTACGTGATAGTCAGGAACAGCAACAAAGAAATTTTGAAGAACACCAACGTCATTTTGATGAACATCAAAGAACCACTAACGCTGCGCTAAATAGCTTAGAAGCTATATTACTACAATTGATAAGAATATTTCCACAATCCTAAGTCAGCAGTAAAGAGAACCTGCTTCTAACCCTTGCTTTCACGTAACTATTTTTTTGATTCTCCTTTAACATTTAGCAACATTGACAAAGATATCTAATGAGCGCACAATAGACTAGCCTTTGCCGCCCGTTCCATTCTGAATATCAACTTTATAAGACTATTCAGTTTTTCAGTCTCAAGAAGTCCGTTGCGGTACAGCAATGCAACCCAAATGGGTAATAGCTGAAGCCCAAGCCTTAGCTTATCCCTTGATAATCAGTTATAAATGACTAACTCCCCATTTTGAACGGGGTTATTATACACTCATCTAAATTACTGGAGTCAAAGGCATGGTTGCAATCAGCGGACTCTCTGGCAATGAAATCTTTTGTCTTCGACAAC
>NZ_NOLK01000336.1:0-2938 GCF_002245985.1 Nostoc sp. 'Peltigera membranacea cyanobiont' 232 | reverse complement strand
TAGGATTCGGCACGTTCATCGCCGATTATTTTGGCTTGCTGAACGCTAGTTGCCAGAATCTCTGCAATGTATTTTTTATTACCAATTGTGGTCAAAGTCTGAGCAAAATTGATCCGTGCATAAATACCAGCTTGATTGGTAGGCAGCTTGGGGACTTGAGATTGGATTGTGGGTATTAATGACTTTGCTTCCGTGATGCGTTCGTTTTCGACCAGCAAACTCAGCTGATTAATCAGGGCTTGAACTTTGGCCAAAGGGTTTGGTGCAATTTTGGCAGCATTTTCATAATGAGCGATCGCGTCTTTAATATTACTTAACGACTTAGCAGTATTACTGAGGCTAAATTCCGTCAAACTAATTTCTAGAGGCAGTTGCAGACGTTGAGCGATTTCTAAGCTTTGTTGTAAGTTTGTCTGGGATAACTCAAGTTCGCTTAATTGTTGTAAGACATTCCACTATTTTTGCCGGAGAGATTTACTCGGTCAGCAGTCACTGTAATAATGCCCGCTTTGCCTTCGCTAGCAGTTTCAGTCGCTGTAGCGGAGACTCTGCCTCCGCTTTCAAGGGAGAGAGTTTTTGTTGTCAAATTCACATCTCCTGCTGTACCAAATCCAGAGGTGCTGGAACTAAGTTGAGCATTTTGATTCAGGGAGAGGGAGTCAGTAATAATATCAATGCTGCCTCCATTTCCTCTGGCTCCCTGTTGTACCTCGCTGAACACACCACTCCCGGTGCTAAACAAGACTCCATCGGGGGCGGTAATTTTTACATTACCAGCATTTCCTTGGCTCAAGGTACTAGAACGCACAGCAGTGCCATTGATGGCAGAAAAGAAACCCGTGGTGATATCGATAGTGCCACCATTTCCCACTGCCCCATTATCTACTGTCGTCAGAATTTTACTGTTATCAGCTAGGAAGCGAGAGTTAGCAGTTATTTTAGTTTGCCCAGCATTCCCTTCACCTATTATAGTTCTGCTCTCAATTGTGCTATCTAGTAGTGAGATTACATCAGCATCTAGGGTGATGTTTCCAGAGTCACCTCCACCAAGGGTTTTGCTGTTGAGTCTGCTATTATTTGCAATTTTAATTGAGTCAACAGCATCAATCGTTAGTGATCCACCCCCCTGATCGCTATCACCACTACGGAGCATGGAGTTATCAACCAAAACCGAGTTAGCAATTATGGTAATTGGTCCACCTCCATCACCTGAGCCACGACTGTCGATAAAGCTATCGTTGGTAATTGAGACAGAATCAGTAGCGGTGATGCTGAGTGCTCCGCCTTGACCTCCTTTGCCATAGCTGCTAACTCCTCCATCATTAATTTCTACAGAGCCATTAGTTGCAGCGATCGCTACTCTCCCATTACCTTGATTATTGCCCCTGCTGCTAACACCACTCCCATTCTTCATCGCAATTGACTCAGCAGTTAATGTGACTGCTTCAACTCCATTTACATAATAAAAATCTGCGTTCGTGATATTGCTATTGTCAAGTTCAATCTTTGTACCACCAGTTACCGTGATTGAACCAATTGAACGAACATTACTTTGTTTCCTATTAAGTCCGTAGATGCCACTATTCCTAAGTACGATTGGGCTACCAGTCACTTTGATTGGAGCAACATTGCCTTGACCAAAAGTTTCACCAGTGACATCGCTAGTTTCCAGATCCAAGCGCGAGCTAGCATTCAAGCTAATTGGACCAACATTGGCTGTACCGTAAGTTACGCCGTTTATTCGACTGTTGCGCCTCCATTTCCAGCACTGCCAGATGATGTGACCGTTCCTCTAGTTGTGTTAATGCCTCCTGTAATACTGGTGAGAGTAATGTCCCCACCATTGCCAGCACCAGCTGCTTGTGAGCTTATACCGCCTGTGCTAATGTTGCCCAAGGCAGTGAATGCGATCGCGCCGCCATTTCCCCCATTTCCTTTAAGGGCATAATTTGAGTACGAGACAGAATATAAATCGTCTATAAAAATACTACCTTTGGCAGCACGCAGGTTAATTGTTCCTCCATTTCCTGCTATGCCAGAATTAGCCTGCGAATATGAGTACAAACTGTTAGTGTAAATATTACCGTCAGTTGCAGTTAGGTTAATCGCGCCTCCATTTCCTGCATTATCAACAGCAGAGTTTGAGTAAGAGAACAAACCAGCAGTAGTAATGCTGTTAGCGGCTTTTAGACTAATCGCACCTCCATCTCCTGCAATGCCTTTAAAAGAAAGTGAGTAAGCATACGAATTACCAATGATGTTGATACCGTTGGTAGCGACGAGGTTAATTTCACCCCCTTTTTTCGCCGTGCCATTAGGAGAGAATGATGAAGTATTTAAGGCACCACTAACAAAAGCTCCAGGTTCAGCGTTAAAAGTATCAGCGATGTTGATACTATCAAAGGCTTGAAGATTAATTGCACCGCCATTTCCAGTATTACCAAAACCAGAGTATGAAGCAGAGAACAAACTACCAGTGTTGATGCTGCCTTTAGCGCTTAAGGGACTTCCAAAAAATAAAATCACCAATAAATAGAATGATAATCATTTTAGAAAGGGGAGGGAAGGAGCAGCCATTGGCTGCTCCTTCCCTCCCCCAATTGTAGTAAATTTAACTTAGATGCAAATTTTTGGGTATATAAGAGTGTTGATACAATTAACTGATTCATTGAAAAATCTTCTCAAAGAAACAGCAAATCAATTAAAGGGTGCAGCAAGACGACGTTTTCAAATTTTAGGGGGGGAGAAATCGGTTGCCGACCCCTAACTATCTAATTGGTATACAAAGCAGGTAAGGTGATATTGCACCTAACATCAGTAAAAAATTAGTGATAGTAAAATTGCCGCGTCATCGCCCACAACGAAAATTCAGTAACGCCAAACGAATAATTTTAGAATGTTCGCTCATTGAATGTGTCCATTGTGGTAAAGAGTTAGT
>NZ_NOLK01000335.1:0-2981 GCF_002245985.1 Nostoc sp. 'Peltigera membranacea cyanobiont' 232 | reverse complement strand
CGATGTCGTCGAAGTTTGGACACCAAGAGGATTTTGAGAAGGTAATTGCCAGAGGTGAAGAAGGGACTATCTATATTGATGATGGCAATGAACTGGAGTTCTTTGAGGTGCTGGAGATGGTCAAGCCGGATTTGGTGTTGACTGGGCCACGGGTGGGTGCTTTGGTGAAGAAGTTGCATTTGCCTTATGTGAATGGTCATGGCTACCACAATGGCCCTTATATGGGTTTTGAAGGTGCGGTGAATATGGCACGGGATATGTACAATGCCATTTATTCCCCTCTGATGAAACTCGCTCAATCTGATATCCGTGGTGAGCAAATGAAAACTGTTATCCCTGAAGAAAAGAGGAAATTTAAAGAGAGTAAAGTACAACAATCGAAATCTGTTGATATTACATCTACCGAACCGATGCCTACGGCGGTAAACTACGCAGTACTTGAAAGTTCAAACCTTGATACTCAACCATTGCTAATACCTAATAATCAACCATTACTTCAGGAGAATGAAGTACAACAATCGAAATCTATTGATATTACATCTACCGAAGCGATGCCTACGGCGGTAAACTACGCAGCAGTTGAAAGTTCAAACCTTGATACTCAACCATTGCTAATACCTGATAATCAACCCTTACCTCAACGGCAGCAAATTGGCGGGAAAATCTCTGCATTTTTGGAGCAATTACCTAAATACTTAGGTAGCTTTTCCACTGAATACCAACTGCCAATTATTTGTTTTGCTACAATTATTACAGCGACTGTTGCAGTTAAGATAATTCTAGCTGTATTAGATGTAATAAATGAAATTCCGCAGTTAAATCTAGTTTTTGAGTTGACTGGAATTGGTTACTTAATCTGGTTTGTTTTCCGATATCTATTCAAAGCTTCCACTCGGCAAGAATTAGCTGCACAAATTAGTTTTATCCAAAAAGAAATTGTCGAGGGACAAGATTAATAAGCTATTGTGCCTCCACATTTGCTTTCTTTCATAGTGAAAGAAGGCACAAGGCAAACAAACAGATCCCCGCGCGGGAGCAATGCGAAAATGTGAGATCGGATTTTATATCTAAATTACCAGGGCTTATTCCCAATAGACTCATCCGCGAATCATGAAAGCTTATCAGAAGAGAGTTACAAGGATTTGCACGGAAGGAGCGATCGCCATCTGGCTGTACGAGGAAATAAGGGTTTGAAGGCATTGAGAGAGAAAAAAATGGAATTAGAGCAGAAACGTAGAATCAGAATAAATAAATTTACAAATAGCAAATTAAGTACTAATGGTAACAGAAAATAACCGATTAATTCTTAACCTTACCAACCCACAGACAGCCATAATTACCTGATTATATCGATGACGCGCTAGACGAAATCTATCACTGGCTACTCGAAATATTTTTACCCGACATATCATGTGTTCAACAGCAATTCTTCGTGACGACAGTTGTTTATTCTCTTGCTTTTGGAATTCGGATATTTCTGTATTCTTTCGCTTTTTATGAGGTGTGGTAATGGCATCATCTCCAATGTAGGCTTTATCTCCAAGAAACTTTTGTGAGGGTAGAAATTTATTGCGGGTATCTCGAAATAGATTAATATCGCTCATTTTACCCAACATTCCCACACAGACATCTACAATATCTTCGCCATTTGGTAGGATAATAAACTGGTTTTTTAAAGTATGCATTTTTTTCTTGCCAGAGTAGTATTTTTTTTGTTCTTGATAGTCTACGGGTCTTGCTACAGCTTGTTCTGCACTATCGATGATTAATTCGTATTCTGACAGCATTCTCTGTAATTCTTGATATTTTTGACTGTTTGATTCAACTTCTTCTATTTGAGATGCTGGTAAAATTTCTCTCAATATATCTACCCAGTAATTAAACGCATCATTGGCTTTGGTTTTAGAAATATCAAAGAGTAAGCCTAAAATCTCAAAAATTGGTTTTTGCCTGAGGTAAACTAGACATAAGCATACTCCTTCTTTAGGTGAAATCTCTGCTTTGCGTCCACCTCCCTTGGCAATAATACGGACTTTATTTTTTTCAAGTTCTGCCTGTTTCTCTATATGCCTTTGCTCTGCCAAGACTACCAATGCTAAAAACTGGTCATAATTAATTCCAATTAGACGTTTTGCTTCGTGGGGATGTGATTCAATTCTTGCCAAAGGGCTTGTCATATTCTCTACATATAATTTTTACTCCATTTTTCATTATCCCACTTTGTTTATATTAAGGATATGTCTAATAAACCGAGGTCGAAGTTCCTTGTTTTTGCCTTTTCTAAGTAGCGATCGCTAAGACTCTAGGTAATTTATGTTACCTATCTTTCATGGCTTCTTTAATCCCCTGGACAGAATTTGAGTCGGAATATTCTTCATTTTTCAATGCAGAGATGGGGGCACCAGCAAAGTCATTTCGGATGGCATTAGGTGCATTAATAATTAAAGAAAAATTGGGGATAAGTGACAGAGAAACAGTAGAGCAAATTAAAGAAAATCCTTATTTACAGTACTTTATAGGAATTTCATTCTATAGTAATACCAATTTAATATGAAGCTGCATAGAAAAGAGCTTCTAAAATAAAGTTATAAGAAGGGACAGATAAGCTAATACGCAGCTAAATTTAATAAATAGCATTACCTTTATTTTTAATCTTGCGCTCCCATTTAATAATAAGACCTCCTTCATTTAACAATTTATTTAATAACTCTTCTAGCTGTGATACTGACTCGAACAATCTATGAGCTATATATTCTTTTGCTGAATGCCAAACTAATTCAATCAAATTATAATCGGGGCTATAAGGTGGTAGAAACTCAAGGATAATATTTGGCATTTCTGTCTTAATATTAGCTAAGATATCTTTTCTTTTATGGAAGCTGGCATTATCTAAGATGATCGCTATTTTCGCAGAACATTTATTAAAAGTCTCAGTTGGATTCCCTTGCTCTATCCATTCTTGCAAGAGAAAATTATTTAAA
>NZ_NOLK01000334.1:0-2990 GCF_002245985.1 Nostoc sp. 'Peltigera membranacea cyanobiont' 232 | reverse complement strand
CTCGTGAAACCGTCAATGTCTTGATGGAATGCATCGTTGACACCTGTCTTTGCGGTTTATTGTTCTATGCCTGGGGCTTTGCCTTCATGTTCAGTCATGGTAACGGCTTGATTGGACTGAATTGGTTCTTCTTGCAAGGTGCGCCCGCGACTTATGAAAGTTCAGGTGTGGCGTTCCTGGCATTTTGGCTGTTTCAGTTCGCCTTTGCAGACACCTGCTCGACGATTACCTCTGGGGCAATGATTGGGCGGACAGGGTTTATTGGCGATCTTCTCTACAGCTTTGGCGTTTCTGGATTCATCTACCCAATTATCGGACACTGGGCTTGGGGGCCAGACGGTTTTCTGGTAACAATGGGCAGCAAAGACGGTTTCCTGCCTTTCTTGGGAACCGGCTTCCATGACTTTGCAGGTTCTACAGTTGTTCACACTATTGGGGGATTCATTGCCCTGGCGGGTGCGATTGTCCTCGGGCCGCGTTTGGGTCGTCGGTTCAAGCGCGACGGTGGCGGGCCAATGTTGCCCCATGACCTTGTAATTGCTGCTTCCGGCGGTCTGATTCTGTGGTTCGGCTGGTACGGTTTCAACCCCGGCTCGACACTCTCGGCGATGGACTTTGTGGGGACTGGACGGGTTGCTGCTAATACTACCTTGGCAGCATGTTCCGGCGGTCTGTCGGCACTGTTTTATGGATATCCGAAAACAAAAAAGTGGGATTTGAGCTTCACGGTCAACGGTTTCTTGGCGGGTTTGGTTGCGATTACTTGCCCTTGCTATTGGGTGAATCCAACAGGTTCTATCATCATTGGGGCGGTAGCTGGCATAGTTGTAATTCTCGGAATAGACCTCTTGGAATGGCTTCGGATTGACGACCCCATCGGTGCAGTTCCTGTACATGGTTTTTGCGGAATCTGGGGAACGTGGTCGCTGGGCTTGTTTGCCACTGGTGAATTCGGCGCGAGTGGCCCCATCTTACCTGATGTCTCTGCGCCCTTAAGAGGTCTGTTTTATGGTGGAGGGATACAAGTGTTGAGCGCACAAGTTATTGGCAACCTAATTATTACTGTGTCTACATTTGCTGTGGCACTAGGGTTGATGTATTTGGTAAATTTGACCGGGACACTGCGTGTGTCGAAAGAAGGCGAATTGGAGGGTTTGGATTTACACGAGCATGGTATACCAGCCTACCCTGAATATGTCATTAGTACATTAGTGAACCCTGACAGCTCTCCATTACCAGAAGTGAATAAATAGAGAGTTTTGCCAAGCGCACCCTAAACAGAGAAAAGTGCCAAAAATCCATCAGTCTTCATCCCCATCACTCGGTGGGGCTTTTTTTTGGAGAAAAAGTCGGTTAAGAGTATATGCTCTACTCTCTACCATCTAAACCCAAAAAGTTAATGTAGCTGGGAAAGTTGCGATCGCGTGGCTTAAGTAACCAGTTATATAAGGGCAAAGCTTTCAGCCAAGTGCGTACAATGCAACCCATTTTGGCACGGTGATGCCTGCTACGATTAACGATGCAGAATTTTTGGTCTACTGATAGTACTTTCTGTATCTATTTAGTCTACATGTTAAAAAAGTCAATTTAATATCAAGCTAATACAAGTACAAAATTTTAAGTGCAACTACTGAGATTGCCTAGCCAATTCAAACAATTTATGCAACCGAAAATATCGTGAAGATTGCTGCGGAAATATATTGAATAATTTCACAAAATTTATTATTTGCCTTCCCATGTCTCAGAAAATATACGCTCACAATCATTAACTAATATAGATATGCTTTATTAGAGTTAATTCGCTCTAGAAGTTAAGAAACTTGGTATCAGTTCCTAAGCTGTTCGACAAATAACCTTGCATAATTATGGTGGACAAGATGCCTACCCCACAAGAGTTTGATTTAATTTAATTATGCAATTTAGATGTTTTTCAGCTTAGGACTATGACGAGTAGTGGGGCTGCTAATCACCCTTCTCATTCAGAGACGCTCCTCCAACGCATGACGCTCCTAACGTTGCTTGCTAACGCTGCGTTCGCGGAGCGTTTTGTAGAGAAGACAGCCAGTAGAGAGCGACTGTTATCGGTCTACAGCGCTGGCTCACCGTTTTTACCACTTTAGTCAGGGGCTACTTTTTCAACTAGGAAGGTAAAAAATGGAATGGGCTATTTACAAAAAGAATACGGGCAGTTTTGTAATAGCAGTGTCAATTATGGCTGGTGTTGGCGTAGTCTCGTATTTGAGTTTGCTCCAGTATAGAGAAAACGCTCAATGGGTCACACATACACGGGAGGTGCTTGAAAAGACTAAAGAAGTAATGTCACAGCTCAAAGATGTAGAGACAGGACAACGGGGCTATCTTCTCACGGGCAAAGAACGGTATCTGGAACCGTATCGCACTGCAACTGGCGAGATTGCTCAGAAACTTAAGGCTCTGCGCCAATTGACTGCGGATAACCCCAATCAACAGCTGCGGCTCGATAGCCTTGAACCCCTGATTGCCAAAAAACTGGTTTTGATCGAACAGGCTATTAACGCGAGGAACAAAAATTTAGAGTCCGCGCTGCAAATAGTTCAGACAGATCAGGGTCAGCAGATCATGGAGGAGATCCGAATGCTCACTACAGCTATGGAGAACGAAGAGAATAAGTTGTTGAAACAGCGGACACTAGAGGCGAACGCCAGCGCTCATCAAACAACTTTGCTGACTATTTTGGGCAGCATTATAGCTTCTGTTATCGTCGGTTTAGCAGCCACGATCACCAATCAGGAACTTGTCAAACGCAAGCGGATGGAAAATTCTCTGGAAAAGGCTCGCGATGAGTTAGAAATAGAGGTTAACAAACGGACTGCCGAACTTAGAACCCACATTCCGCACTTCAACTTGAAGTATAAAAAGATTACAGTCAAGATAAAAGCGAAAAGTCAGGATAATTAAGAAAATAATACTGAATTAATATGATGAAGGACGAGAAATAATCAAACATAAAA
>NZ_NOLK01000333.1:0-3007 GCF_002245985.1 Nostoc sp. 'Peltigera membranacea cyanobiont' 232 | reverse complement strand
TCGCCAAAAGTCTCGGCGAGCCGCTATGAATGATCAGTATATGCTTTCCGTTTTGACGGCGGCTTTCTCAAACTTAACTCTCTGCTAGAATCCAACTGTCAATAGAGTTTGAGATGCGCTAACCCTGGTAAGGAAAGGATAATAGAAATCAGGGATAACCCACCAAAGGTCGCTAAATTACTAGTAGAAGTAGATGATGAAGATTTTCCTGATGAATTTAGAGTTATTAAGTACCAAGCTAATAACAAGGCAATTCTTGAAGCTTATAAATCTGGTAAAGATATTAGCAATCTTGCCGAGGTAAGTATCGGGAAGCAGGTGCGGTTTAAGGTGCAATCAGGTAGTAAGTCTCGTAACAAGAAAAACCACAACTAATGGCATACGCCCCAACCATGTGAATCAAACATAGGTATATCCCATCATTTTACAAAAATATCATCAAATGGTTAAGGGTCAAACCTTAATCATTTTTATTTTTTTTAAACTATGGCACCATTTTAAACTTCTTAAAAAAATCATCAAAACTTTGCCTAATTTTAAACTCCGTGAAGATATAATCGATGAAATTGTAGATATCAATGACAGCAACAGTAACTATGTCGGGCTAGGTACAAACATCGTTACGATAGGTTGGTATATTTAACCTTATTTAGTGTGGCTAAATAGGTAATTGCAATTGATTAGGTAGTTTCTATTTTCAACTATCAATATGATAATTCAAACTACTGCTAAGTTTAAGTTTAATCTGAAGGGATGCAATCACCCTAAATAAAAACTTAAATATTAGGCATCGGGAGCAGCCTTAAAATGTCATATAACAAAAACCGAAGTATAGTTATCCGTAACGCTATTATCAACAGTTTGTTTATCCTCTGGTGTTTAGTTTGGCGCACTGGTTTGGGGCTAACCTTTTTTATCATATATGCTTCCCTTGGCTATATATATAGCTGGCCATTCTATCTTCCAATTTCGATTATTTTAGGATTTTCTCCTTGGGGTTGGAAGGTACAAGAAGAAAGAAGGGATAGAGAAGAAGAACGAAAAATGAGGAAGTTGGAAAATAAAATTGGGGATGGTTTTATCTATGCCAAAGCTGAATCAAATATCGAGATAAATTACAGGGGAGTTATCTTCCTCAAGTCAGTATTTGGTCTATTTGTTAGCGGATTTTGGGGGATAATACTTGGCTGGAAAGCTATTTTTAGTATGGTAGTACAGTTAGTAGATAATATCAAAACAATTGTTAAATATATATAAAATAAAATTTTCATATAACTACTAAACCAAGCCCAAGAGTTATTTCATTACTGTTTCAGCATCATTTGGAGACAGTAAGTATTAAAAGATAACTTATTCTTGAGCATTGAATTAATATAAAATTTATTAATATTTCCGATAAATAAGCACCAATTAAATATTTTTACGTCATTCAATAATATTCAATATCTCTGGTTTTGGGATAATATCAAAGCTGACAGAGTAATTTTGTAAAAAAGCATTTTTAATATCACACAAGCTCACGCTTAATATAAATATAAAGCTGGCATATCGCTTCATAAATAGCCAGTTACTAGTTATATCAACAGGAGTTACAACAATGGAATTAGCACAGTATATGCTGACAGGGCTTCTCTACGTGATTATTTACGGATTTTCCACTTTCTTTATTTTCCAGTTCTTAATAGAGATATCTATCGCTTTTGAAAAACACTGTAACCGCACTACATCTATAAAACCCACTGTAATTAAAACCGAAACCTTAACTGAAAAATCCAAAATTTGGATATCTACCAAAAACAAACATCAAGTATTTACAACCAAACAGATGACTGTTCAACACTTAAGAAAAAAATGCTCACAAGCTGGAATAAAATGGAGTTACGCTATCCAAGAATCCAAAACAGGTAAGAAACGACATCTCAACCGAGAAGAAATGTTAAGAGCCTTAAGCCAAATTAAACAGTCAACATAATAAAAATATAACCTGATAGTAATTCATTCTATTATCAGCTTATATAAAATGGACAATTACTGTATTTATTGGCGAAGAAAAAATTCTAGTAAAGAAGCATCACCCTTAATTTTCACTCATCCAAATTCTAGACAAGAAGCAATGATAAGAGGTGATTATGGTGAGATGGAATTATGGGATAACCTAACTGCTGCTCAAGCAGAAGTAGAAAAATTTAATCACAGATACCCCAATCTTTTCTTTTGGGTAAAAGAACCAAATGTCAAATAATCATCCCTACAAAATTATTCCTGACAGAATTACCAAACTAGCTTCATACCAGATTTTCGTATTTGGCAGCAACACTGAAGGAAGACATGGTGCTGGAAGTGCTTTATTTGCGCGACAGTACTGCAATGCAGAATACGGTAATCCCCAAGGAAGGCAGGGACAATCTTGGGCGATCGCAACCAAAGACCTAAGTAAGGGTATCCGGTCAATCCCCCTTCTCCAAATCAAATCCCAGATTGAGAAACTAGTCGAATATGCAAATACTCATTCTGAACTAGAATTCCTAACAACTAGGATTGGATGCAACCTTGCAGGATACACCGACCTAGAGATAGCTTCTCTGATTAGCAATTTCAATCTTCCTCCTAATATCTGGCTGCCCCAGGAGTTTGTTGATTGCCTCATAGAAGATAAACCAACCCTAAAAGTGGCATTCATGGGAAACAGGCATCAAAAATTTGATGAGTCGGGATGGAAGCAGGTGCGTAGCCGACTCGAAGGCATGATTGTTCGTGCTTGCGATCGCGCCCTTGAGTGGGGCTACAAACGCATCCAGTTCTGAATGGCACTAAGAAAAGCTACAAACCTTGCTGCATAAGCATTACAAGTATTAATGCGTTAATAGCAGTGGGCGCTTGGCTGCGATCGCTATTTTTTGTAGAGGCTGTGAAATGGAAGCGATAACGGTGGAGGGTTGCCCAAAAAGTTTTTGAAGGTAGAAAAAGCTTACTCGTCTGTGAAATACTTTTTTTGAGACGAGCAAGC
>NZ_NOLK01000332.1:0-3009 GCF_002245985.1 Nostoc sp. 'Peltigera membranacea cyanobiont' 232 | reverse complement strand
GAGCGCTTATAGCCTGTGAAATCAAATCCCCGGTTTTGTCTGAGATAAATCAGTAGATTTTCAAATTCGGGGTCTTTTTCTGCGGAATTCATAGGGTAAAAGGTAGAGAGTAGAATACAAAAGAGTGAAGTTTTTATACTTGTTCGCGAGTATCAAAGACTCATTAAAGGAGTTCTAAGCCTCATTAATGGGTATCAAAGACTCATTAAAGGAGTTCCGAGCCTCATTAATGAGTATCAAAGACTCATTAATGGAGTTCTAAGCCTCATTAATGAGTATCAAAGACTCATTAATGGAGTTCCGAGCCTCATTAATGGAGTTCCGAGCCTCATTAATGAGTATCAAAGACTCATTAATGGAGTTCTAAGCCTCATTAATGGGTATCAAAGACTCATTAAAGGAGTTCCGAAATAAATTTCCTCTACTCCCTAAGTCTTAGCTTAGTTACATTCTCGCATCACTAAATTCACCAGGGTGGTGGAGATTTCATCTAAGGGGAGAATAAAATCTACGTTACCAGTTTGAATCGCAGCTGAAGGCATCCCAGAAAACTCGGCGGTTTTGACATCTTGGACAATGACAGTACCGCCCTTTTTTTTTATTGCTTCTACTCCCATTGCACCGTCGCTACCCGTTCCAGTTAGCACAATGGCGATCGCTCTTTCTTTGTAAGTGGCTGCAACCGATTCAAATAACAAATCAGCCGAAGGACGTAAAAAATGGACTAATTTCGACTGTGATAACGAAAGCGTGCCGTCATCATTAACTAATAAGTGACGATTAGGCGGCGCAACGTAAGCCGTTCCAGGGATGAGGCAATCTCCCTCCTCTGCCTGCTTGACGGTAATATCCGTGCGCCGACTGAGAATTTCTGCCATGAATGACCGATGCTCTGGAGCAAGGTGTTGCACTATGGCGATCGCTGCGGGAAATTTTGCGGGTAGAGTCGATAGTACTTTCAATAGAGCAGTCAGCCCGCCTGCTGAGGCTGCGATCGCTATAATATCAAAGGCAGCATTAGGAAAGTGAGGTGGATGATTGTTGGCATCTTCCGCCATCTGAATCATGATTTTTTGGCTGTCAATACTAACCAAACTTATTAGTTATAGAGAGCATTAATAGATTGATAATTGCTCATCTTTATATATGAATTATACAACATTTCTAAACTAACTTTCCTTATTTTTGCCTTTATCTTTTAAATTTATCTGTTCATCTTCCTGCTCTAAAATACGTTTCGCCTCCAAAAGTTGCTGTTTATGTTCGTCGCTAACCGTTGGGTATTGCAGATTTAGTTCTTCTAATTTTGTGCAGATAATATTAGCGACTACCAGGCGTGTAAACCATTTGCGATCGGCAGGAATAATATACCACGGGGCCCATTTTGTACTCGTGGAATTGAAAACTTCTTCATAAGCTTTCATATAATCATCCCAAAAAGCTCTTTCTTTGACATCACTATCTGAAAACTTCCAATTTTTTTCAGGGAATTCAATCCGTTCTAAAAAGCGTTTTTTCTGCTCTGATTTCGAGACATTGAGAAAGAACTTCAAAACGATTACACCATTATCTACTAAATATTTTTCAAAATTGTTAATTTCTTCAAAACGTTGTTTCCATATCTTATTTCCATTAGGTAAGTGAGGAAGTTGTTGCTTTTTCAGTATTTCTGGATGGACACGAACCACTAAAGTTTCTTCATAATATGAGCGGTTGAATATCCCAATTCGACCTCTTTCGGGTAAAGCCTTAGTTGTTCGCCACAGGTAGTCATGGTCTAATTCTTCCGCACTGGGACTCTTGAAACTGAACACCTGAAATCCTTGCGGGTTCACGCCAGAGGTCACATGTTTAATTGTGCTATCTTTCCCAGCAGCATCCATTGCCTGAAAAATAATCAGCAAGGCATAGGTGTTTTGAGCATAGAGAATATTTTGGTAATTTGCTAATCGTTCAACATCTGTCTGCAATTTGCTTGCAGCATCAGCTTTTTGATCGAAATCAGTTTTATAAGCTGGGTCATAGTTTTTTTTCAGAGAAATCTTTGAACCTGGTGGAACAATGAAAGCATCGTAGTTCATATATAAAAGTTCCTAACTGCTGCTTATACCGAAGCATATTGTGAAGCGCTAATTTCTGAAATTTATAAATTCTTAATTAAATAATTTCACTTTTATTCAAAATTCATACATGTTAACCAACTTTAGCGAGTTAAGCCCCCATCCCCCTGATTAAATTTAATTAAGAATTACTATCTTCTCTGAGAGGTTGTTTGAAAAGTGTTTTGCTGTGATTTTAGGCACTTTTAGATCCCCCCTAACCCCCCTTAAAAAGGGGGAAGAATCAAAGTCTCTCAATTTATCGGGAGATTTAGAGGGATCTAAAACTTTTGATACCGAAAAGAGGACTTTTCAAACATCCTCTGAGAGACGCTACACGAATGTAACGTTAGCGATGTAATTACGAATTACTTCCGTCGCTTTGGCATTGGACGCATCGCTTCACGCCCCAACATAAACATCCCCGCAACACCGAAACTGACAAACCAAATATACTGATACCAGTATTGCCGAATCTGCTCGCCCGCCCTGAGTTCTGGATGCAATGTGTTTAAATACAGCAGCAACACTAATATCATCAGCGCCCCAAAACCAATAAAGCTTAAGCCAACATTAATTCGTGCAGGTCGCAGTTCAAAATAACTAATAGTGTCTAGGTCAATTTCTGCCAACTCATTAAAGGAGTCATCTGCTAAAGATGAGGTTAGTTGGAATTTATTGGACAGTTTTGGTGGCAAAATTAGCGACAGTCTTGCTACGGTTGGACGGCGTAGTAAAGCTTCAGTATCGCGTAGCAATTGCAATGGCTTACGCATAGTAGTTGGTTGAGCAAACTCTATGTTGTCTGTGCCCGGATTTCTCACCACATCTCTCAAAGCCTGTGCTTGTGCGGGTTCGCTAGTGGGAGCAGAGGAGAGTTCAATGTGCCTTGTTCTTTCCCCTCTTCCCC
>NZ_NOLK01000331.1:0-3013 GCF_002245985.1 Nostoc sp. 'Peltigera membranacea cyanobiont' 232 | reverse complement strand
ATTCAATATTGCCATCTGGTAAATAGCGTGCTAAATCCCCTGTTTTATAGAGACGTTTTTCCCCCCTGCTCCCCTGCTCCCCTGCTCCCCTGCTTCCACTGAAGGGGTTGGGGATGAATTTGTCTTGTGTTAACTCGCTGCGGTTAAGGTAATCCCTAGCTAGACCATCTCCCCCAATGTATAGTTCTCCCGGTACACCAACACCTACTGGTTGTAGTTGGGAATCTAACAAATAGATTTGTGTGTTGGAAATTGGTTGTCCGATGGGAATAGTTGTCGCGCCTTCTGGCACATCCTGCACCAAGTACCAGGAAGTAAATGTTGTATTCTCTGTTGGCCCATAAACATGTAGGAGTCGCTGCGGCGCACCATTGTTGAGTACTTCTTTCACCCATTTAGGATCGACAGCCTCGCCGCCAAATAAAAGATGTCGTAGTGAATTGAAAGCAGAGGGGACTTCCTGAGCAATTTGATTGAATAACGCAGTTGTCAAGAATAACACACTGATACTTTGCGATCGCATAAAAGCTGCGAAATCTGTTGGCGAAAGTGCCAAATCTTTCCTCACCCCTACCAACCGCGCTCCGTTTAGTAACGCTCCCCAAATTTCAAAGGTAGCTGCGTCGAAGGCGTAATTTGAGGCTTGAGCAATTACATCACCAGCAGAAATGCTGACGTAGTTGGTATCTTTGACTAATCGAACTACACTTCGATGGATAATGCTCACACCTTTGGGTTGACCTGTAGAACCAGAGGTGTACATTACATAAGCTAAGTTATCAGCTTTAACACTGGTAGTTGGGTTCTGTTGTGTTTGTTGATTGACGATCTCCCAGTTTGAGTCTAGGCAAATTATACTAGCTTTGCGATCGGCAAAGTCGCGCCAGAGGCGATCGCCTAATTTATTAACTAGTTTTTCTTGAGTCAATACAACTGATAACTGAGTATCTTCGAGCATGAAGGTCAATCGCTCTTGAGGATATTCTGGGTTAAGTGGCACATAAGCACCACCCGCCTTGAGAATACCAAGTAATCCCACAACCATTTCTAAGGAACGCTCCACACATATTCCCACCAGCACATTAGCTTTCACACCCAAAGATTTCAGGTAGTGCGCTAACTGGTTAGCACGGCTGTTCAATTCGCGGTATGTGAGATGTTGATTCTCGTACACTACTGCTATATCATCGGGTGTAAGCTCCACCTGCTCTTCAAACAACTGATGAATAGATTTATCCTGGGGATAGTTAGACTGGGTATAGTTCCATTCAACTAATTGTTGTTGCTCAATTTGTGTCAGCAGGGGCAATTGCGAAATTTGCTCACTAGGGTTAGAAACAATACCTTCCAGCAATGTCACAAAATGACTTGTCACCCGCTCAATTGTGCTGCTATCAAACAAGTCAGTGTTGTATTCCCACCATCCCACTAGTCCAGTGACAGTGTTCTCCATTATTAAGGTCAAATCAAACTTTGCCGTAGAACTTTCTATTGGTAAGGAATTGACAGTTAATCCAGTTAACTCTATTTCAGACATGGGAGCATTCTGGAGAACAAACATCACCTGAAACAATGGTGTATGGCTGAGATCCCGTTCTGGTTGCAATGCTTCCACCAACATTTCAAAGGGTAAGTCTTGATGTGCGTAGGCGGACAGTGCCATTTCCCGGATACGCGGGAGTAATTCGTTAAAACTGGGGTTTTCTGCCAAGTTAGTCCGCATCACTAAAGTATTGACAAAAAAGCCAATTAACCCTTCTATCTCGGTGCGATCGCGGTTAGCAATTGGTGTCCCCACCAAAATATCTGTTTGTCCAGTGTAGCGATAAAGTAATGTATCATAAGCCGCCAACAAAGTCATAAACAAAGTCACCCCTTGCTGTTGACTCAGTTGTATCAACCGTTGAGTTAGTTCACCAGACAGAGCAAACTCAAGATATGCGCCATTGAAAGTCTGCACAGCAGGTCTAGGTCTGTCTGTGGGTAATGGCAAGAACGTGGGTGCATTTGCCAATTGTTCTTTCCAGTAACTTAATTGGCTGTTCAGTACTTCCCCTTGCAACCATTGTCTTTGCCATAATGCAAAATCTGCGTACTGAATCGGCAGTGGTAACAAGGGTGACGGTTGACCTTGATAATAAGCATTGTACAGTGCTTGTAGCTCCTGGACAAATACACTTATTGACCAGCCATCACTGACGACGTGATGCATACACACTAATAAGCACTGTTCTGTAGGAGACAGTATTACTAATGTCGCTCTGATTAACGCTTCTGACTCTAAGTCAAAAGGCTGAATTGCTTGTTCTTGGACTAATTGCTGTGCAGCTATTTCAATTTCTGTTAAGGGTAAATGCTGCAAATCAACAACTGCAACTGTCCAATTCGTTTCTGTTTGAATAATTTGGGTAGCTTGTCCATCAACTGTAATGAAGTTGGTACGTAATGCTTCGTGACGATGAATAATTTCAATTAAGCTCTGTTCTAATGCTGCAACTTCAAGAGTTCCGACTAAGCGCAAACCAATGGGGATGTTGTAGAAGGAACTGTTCGGCTCGAACTGGTCTAAAAACCATAAACGTTGTTGAGAATAAGACAGTGGTAAGTCTGCATTCTCTGCCCGCCTGAAGATGGATGGTGCAGCAAGTTCTAAGTCTTGTTGCTGTAATTGCTGAATCAATGGCGCTAATTGGGCAATTGTTGGTGCAGCAAATAACGAACGCAATGGCAATTCTACTTTCAAGCTGCTACGCACACGGGAGATGAGTTGCGTTGCTAATAGGGAGTGTCCCCCTAGCTCAAAAAAGTTGTCATGTCTGCCTACAAGCTCTATTTTCAGTACTTGTCCCCAAATTTGCGCCAGTATTTCTTCAATTGGGCTGCGTGGACAAAAGACATCACTGCTGTTGTCGCTGGCACAGTTAAGTCAATTTGCTGTTCGCTGTAGCCCGAATGCTGCTCCCGCATTGTCAATGGTTTACCCACAGTCAAAGGAGTTGGTGTTGTAAAACCT
>NZ_NOLK01000330.1:0-3019 GCF_002245985.1 Nostoc sp. 'Peltigera membranacea cyanobiont' 232 | reverse complement strand
CCAGTTCTTCTTTTGATAACTGGTTCAAGCTTTCTCGGTCTAATTCTTGAGGCAGGTTTTCGTTCATATCTATGATAGTCCTCCTCAAGTGTTCCCTTTGTCAATACTCTGCCACCTGAATCCTTACCTTTCAACAAAGCCAGAGTTTGTTGTAATTGAGCAACTACTAGCTTTGTTTCTTCCTCACTAACTTGATTAGACTCAACTGCCTCTAATACGGATTGTACTTCAACTATTTGAGCTTCTTCAAGCTGTCTTGCTATAGGAGCAATTAGAGCTTTTTCCTCAGTAGTGAAGTATGCTAAGATAACTTGATGTAAAGCCGCTTGACTATCAGCAAGCCAATTTAACTTATTATCTATTTGCTGTAGTTGGCTTGCAATAATTGAGACTTGTCCTTCTGGCTGTTCATTGGTCAATTGCTCTTGGATAACTATTAACTCACTTTCATATTCATCTCGTTGTTTTTTCAAATCTTCAATACGGCGACGATATTTATTTTTTGTTCCTGGATCAGACTCATCTGACAGTTCCACTTGATAATCATTTAGCAATTTGAGGACTCGAACAACGTTGTCTTCGAGTTGCTGTAAGCGCATTTGCATGATGGAAGGGAGCATATAAAACCTTATAACTAATTCTGCTCAGAGCATAACTAGAGCAAGTGTACTGTATTTGTCAGCTTTTGCTTTGGACTCCAAGAAGTCGGGGGGCTAACTATTTATTATGCCGAAACTTTCGGTATATCACCCTAAGCGATTCAGGTAGGGAAAGGATTACAGGCGTTTTAATCATAATATCAAGAATTTTTCTGGATATCGTCAATATCCAACTATCATACAGAATTTTTCCGTATATTAAGCTGTTGCGTATTTAATTTGTATATGCGATGCGGGCAAGATGCCCGCACTACAATAATTTTACGTTTTCGTACTATACAATTTAGCTGCACATCAGCTTAACCTAATCTTGCAAGTACAATATCGAGTAACTTTTATTTCTAATGGAGTCCGTACTCTTGTTCCACATCAGCCAGCAATTTTTCCTGCAACGGTGAAAGGTACGGCTTGAGTTGTTTACCTAACCCCAAGCAAAGCCAATCTACTGGACTATCTCAGTTTTCAATTTCATGCAGCTGCCGCAGTCTCACACATGATTGTTGCATTTACGCTTATGTGCCTTAAATGGAAGCGATCGCTTCTTTAATTATGAACATAAATTTTCAAGTTAGTCATCATGAATACTCAACAAATTCAAGAAGCTTTAACTCATCTCATCATTGGAATTACAGCCTTATATACCATTGTAATGGTCGTTGATTTCGTTGTGGGAATAGTCCATCTCTGGCAGAAATTTATACTCAACATCAAAAACACAACATCTGAAAAATCACACATGGAATCTATTGATATTAAGAAATCTCTCAAGGTGAAAAACCAAAATCAATCAACTAACCGTATTACATCAAAACCAGAACCTCAACCAGACAACTTTATTAGCATTGATGTAGACAAAATTGATTTACGGACAGCCAGAAAAATTGCTACTGCCATAAAAAAAGCTTCAACATCCAATCCTGACTTAATTATCAAACAAAAAGTCAACAGTAAAAGTGTTCCTTTAGCCTGGTTGCAAGCACAGATTAAGCATCGTTTAGAACTGGCACCAGAAATTGTCACACCCATTATTAGAGAATTGGCTCCTACTGCTTTTACATCTGTTCGAGAAAATATTCAGCATTCTAACATTGTAAAAACAGGTAAGCGTAAAGTCAGTTAATCATTTGACATCCTCCCACCGCTAATCAGGAGTACCTGATTAGCTCAGGTTTCCAAAGATCGCTCCTTAGATTTCCTCTTTCCACGAGTTGATTTGCTTGAAGGAGTTTCCCCACCCAAGTATTGATCAGTCTCTCCAGAGGCGTTAGTTCCGACGTGACCCGCCGTACTCAATCCTTTTTCTAATATGTTACGTGCGGCGTTCCAATCGCGGTCTTGAATATGTCCACAATTAGGGCAAATATGTGTTCTGGTACTAAGAGTTTTCTTAACAATTTCACCACAGTTAGAGCAGTTTTGACTTGTGTAGTAGGGAGATACGGCAACTGTGACCACACCGAAAACTTTACCAAAATACTCGACCCATTCACGAAACAACGACCACGATACATCACTAATTGATTTAGCCAAGCAATGATTCTTGACCATATTCCGCACCATCAAATCTTCATACGCCACGAGGTCGTTAGACTTCACTACGCACCTTGCCGTCTTAACAGCAAAGTCTTTACGTTGGCGACTTACTTTGAGGTGTTTAATGCCAAGTTTATTTCTAAACTTAATTCTGTTTTTGGAACCCTTTTTTGTTTTAGACAAACGGCGTTGCAGTCGTTTCAAAGACTTTTCGCTTTTACGAAGATGTCTAGGGTTGGCTACTATTTCCCCATTGCTGTCGGTATAGAAATGGTTCAACCCCACATCTATACCGATAGTTTTACCCGTTGGTTCTCGTCTTTCTACTCGCTCTTGGTCAATGCAAAACTGTGCATAGTACCCATCAGCACGACGTACAACTCGCACTCTTTTAAACTGTTTAAGCTGGTAGAAGTGCAGGTCACGAGTTCCCCAAAGCTTGAATGTTCCGGCTTTAAATCCATCACTAAAAGTGATGTATCTCCGGTCACTACTAAGCTTCCACCCACAGGTTTTGTACTCAACAGAACCGTGTGTTTGCTCTTTCTTAAATCGTGGATAACCCTTTTTCCCTGGTTTGCTTTTCTTGCAATTATCAAAAAACCGAGCGATTGCAGACCACGCTCTTTCAGCGCTAGCTTGCCTTGCCATCGAGTTCAACTTGGATACCCAAGGAAACTCAATGTTGACAGCAAGTACGCAGGGTTAGCGCGTCTCAAAACCTATTGACAAGAGGACTTACCTGATCAGCGATAAGGTGGAAAACAAAGTGACACCATCTGAGGTAGGGTAAGATTTAATTCATCGAACTGCCATATCAAAGTAAT
>NZ_NOLK01000033.1:0-71777 GCF_002245985.1 Nostoc sp. 'Peltigera membranacea cyanobiont' 232 | reverse complement strand
TAATTACCAAAAAAAAGTTGGGTAGTCGCATTGTTGTTGGTGAAGCGTGTTGGACTAAATCTTAGCCTAAGCCTACGTATGTCTAAGCCTAAACAAGTATAAACCTTTGTTTGCTTTCAACCACGAGACGATTACCAGTCGCCTCCAACAAGCGAATAACCAACGCTTGATTGAATGAATCTAAAAAAAAATTCAAATTTAGGCTAACACATTTTGACCAACAGCGAGGCTACCTGATGTACAAAAATCATCAGGACAGTCACTCATGTTCCAAGAAAATTTCGGGGCAGATTTTGATAACAAGCCCCAATTAAGCCTTTCACAGCCTTCAAAAAAGAAAATCAAACCCCACCTGCCCGCAGAATCCGTGGGTAAACGCTACGTAGAGCGCTTTTGGCATCCATTTGGGGCGATAGTTGCCCCTTCTTTAGTAGAAGGTGCAAAACCAGCATGGCGCACTATCGATTATTATCTCCAACCCTCCCAACTGTGGAAGCTGCACCAAGACAAGTCAAAACTAGTAGGTCTGCGCTTTGACAACACAACACGTTACGCCACAATTGATTTAGACTTTTTTGGGGACTATCACAAAATTGAATCTATAAATCGCATCAAAGCAGCGCTAGAGGACATTGGCATAGTCGATATCATTATCCTCCAGTCCAGCTTTAGTGGCGGCTATCACCTAATCCTAACCTTTGCATCTCCCCTGCCCACTTTTGGTTTAGCCTGCGCCCTAGAGATTACCTTGAGAAATGCAGGTTTTATCCTCCGCCAAGGACACCTAGAAATCTTCCCCAACACCAAACCATATAGTGCCAAACAAATAACCAACTACAAAGCCATCCGCTGCCCTATGCAACCAGGTAGCGGGTCATTTCTACTTAATGACGACTTACAACCAATTAGTGACTCAGTTTCTATCTTCCTCGATTATTGCGATCGCGCGGCCAGTCGGCAAGATTTAACCAAACTAAAACGGGTAGCGAACAAAGCCAAAAAACAAATTTCACGGGAGAGATATCGCAAGCAAGAGTCTGCTGACATTGTACAGTGGCGTGCCAACTGGGAAGAAATCATCACCACAGGTTGGACAGGAAAAGGACAAACAAACACCCTTCTACAAATCTTCGTAGGGTACGGAATCGTCTTTTTAGACTTAGAGAGTGATAAATTAGTCGAATTTTGCCTTACTACCGCAATGAACGCCCCTGGCTACAGCCAATATTGCCGACACCAACACGAAATCGAAGCTAGAGTGCGGCATTGGGTAGAATCCACAATTCGCAACAAATGGTACAGCGCTTACATCAGTTATCCCGAAAGGTTGTTGGGTACATTCGCAAACACATTTGCAGAAGCCATAGCAGGCATTAGCAGCATTGATAAACCCAAAGACAACGTAATCCCATTTGACCGTCGTAAGCAACAAAACTGGGAACGCAGCCAAAAAGCTCAACAACGTATCCAGTTAGTGGTAAGGGCAATAGAGTGGGATAGAGGGTTGCCAGTAGGGGCTACTGAACGGGGTAAAGCAATACGTGCTGAATACAAGCGCCGCTTTCACAAAACTATCTCACAAGAGACACTACAAAAGCACTTGCATTTGTGGCATCCCACGCGCTACATCTTAGATCCTTGGGTAGAAAATAGCTTAAACCCTTATCAATCAAGCAATGACGGGCAATTTAATAGCTTTCAAAACTCATTTGCAAAACAGAGTGTTGAAAACCCTTACCAAAACCAAAGTGACGGTCATTTTTACTATATGAAGGTTTTTTGTAAATGTTTACCTTCTGCTGCCGATGCCCCTACAGGGCAGTTGGCAGCAGCAAGTTTTGAAGAAGTTGCTAAGTCTGAAGGAGAATTATTTGTACTACAGGTACAAGATGAATCTGACGAAATTAATTTTAATTTTGAAGAATTGAATTTATTACAACCAGAAGATTTGTCGTTAACTTCATCTTTTAATAATTCTGATAATTCATCAGTTTCTTCAAATATTATACAACTTGCTCAAAATGTTAATCAAAGTAATTCAGATAAGGATTTTAAATACCTTTCTAACCCCAGCGCGGCTGAAAATTACAATAACAAAAACTTATTAATCAATTCTGCTAGTATTCCGCTTACTGCGCCTACACCTGCAATTGTGCCGTCTGAAACGTCACAAAAAGCTGAAGTTAGAGAGCAAAGTACACCTTTAAGCGACCCAGCAGCAACTCTCGCTTTGTCAGAACTGAAGAATCTGACTAAGTTGCGACTCCAAGCAGCATCTTACGCCAAGCGTGTAGCTAGAAAGTACTGCCTAATTGTGCGATGTCTAATTGGGGGCAAAGAACGCGAAAGACTGGAGCAGAGTGCCAAAATGCAATTTTATCTCGATTCAGGTAACAAAACTCTAATTGCAGAAGCTAACGAGTGGGCAGCTACTAATCCTGGATGGCTGCCGTTTTCGTTGGAGTTGGCGTTTCAAGAAGGTGAGACGTCACGTTCAGCAAAGTTACTTCCCAACCAACCTGCAAGAGGGTAGGAGATTGCCCACCAAAGATGACTCCAGGCAAAGTGTGCGCCATAAACTCGTCCTTGTACAGCAGTGGGGATGCGGTCTGCAATTAATGTCTGGGTGGGTAAGTTTACTAAACTTTGCCCTGCACCCGCCACAAACCATAACAGTATCAGTGGTGCTAAATTTGCGTAGTTAGCAGGCAACAAAACCAATGTTATCAAAGTTGCACCAATCAAAACAAATGTTGTACGTGGCAAACTTCTATTGAACGTACCAACCGCAACTGCACACAGGGTTGCACCAATCCCAAAAGCTGCCATCACCCAGCCGTACTGCACTTCTCCCAATTTGAGTGTACCTTGAACATAGCCAACAGTATTTACTAATATCTGCGTTCCGGCAATTGATGCGACTAACTGCATCGCTAGCGCGTAACGAATAGGTGCATCTGTAAGCAGGCGAGTTGTACCGTCTTTAATGTCTCCCCATGTTCGGCGTGTTGTCCTGGAAGGCTGTTGATTTTGTGCAACAACGAGCTGACCTGGTAGGGTGAAGATTAAGACTGCTGCGATCGCAAAGCTGAGAGCATCCAAAAAGAAAACTTGTCTCGCACCAATGAAGGCGGCGACACTTCCAGCGATACCAGGGCTAAGTACACCAAGTAATTGATAAGTAGCAGCCGAAAGAGCGATCGCGCCTGCATAGTCATTCTCACCCGTGACTAATGGAATTGTGGCTTGGTAAGTTGGGGTGAAGAAAGCATTAAAGACGTTAAGCGCAAATATTACAGCAATTTTCAGGTAAATAGACCACAGTGGTTGAACCAACCGAAGGCATCATCTTGAGTAATGTAATTGACAGCAAGAACCATTGCTTGGTCGAGTGATTCTAGTGTGCGTGCTTCACAAGAACGGAGAAATTGCTTGAGTTTCGACCAACATAGTTCTATGGGGGATAAATCAGGAGAGTAGGGGGGCAAAAACTTGACTTTTGCACCGACCGACTCAATTGCAACTCTTACACGTTCAGCGTGATGAACCCGAAGATTATCCATGACCACGATTGCCCCTTTCCATAACTGAGGTATTAGCAGTAAACCACAAAGTTCTGAAAACGAACGTAAAAATAGGGGTTTCAGCCATTGTAAATCAGTCAGCAAACACCATTGGTAATAGAGCGATCGCTTCGAGATAACTAGGGGCATCGTCTGAAATGGTCAATTTAACGTTGTTTTGTGAGTTTTGTGATATCCCTGGCTTTAGCTGAAATGTCCAGATGGTAAGACTTCTAAAAAACTTTTTGGTTTACTGATTAGTATCTCAGTTACATAAGTGAGGAATACATCAGTATTTGTACTTCCTGGTACAGTCATCGCTGCAACCAGTCCATCAAGGCTTAAAGCACCAATTAAAGAAACGTTTCCACCCTTACTTCCAGGTATACTACCAACTGCTATGAAGCCATTCATGGCTCTAGCAAATAAGCGTGACATTGATAAATTCAATCCCGCTTCATCGACAAATATCAGGTTTCTAACATCAATTTTATCTAAAGTTCGGCGATAGTCATGTCTTAACTCTTGTACTCTTGGGGTGTCTTGCTCGCTGGCGTAAAGACTTTTTTTTTACATCCTAAGCCTAATTTTTCTAGTACACGATGCATTGTCGTAATACTTACACTAATCCCTGTGTGTTCTGCATAGCGATCGCATAATTCTCTGAGTAGCAAATCATTTTTTCCCTCAACTAAAGACTGGATAAGGCCCAGATGCTCGTTTTTGATCGTTGGCTTTTGATATCCTCCACGTCGTTTTGCCTCTATTTGTCCATTTGTCCGATACTGACGCAGTAGGTTTCTGACAAATGACAAGCTGACCTTAAATCTTTGCGCCAACTGGCGTTGAGAGCCTTCTTTGGCTTCCCACGCCATAATCACACGCTCACGCAAATCCTTTGAGTAAGATACTGGCATCTATTCATACAATATTATCTCTTCAGTCTAACTTAGCTTGTGGTTCAATTACCTGAAAATTGCTGTAATACGTAAACTTGCCAAATCTGCGTCACAAAAGGCAACATACCCACAATTAGCATTCTGAATATATGGGTAATGACCATGATTTTCTTGCGATCACGCCTGCAAGAGGAGACAGTAACACAAAAGCCGTGACACGCAAAGTCAAAGCGACTGAAAGTATAGCAACCGTCTAGTCTATTAGGACATAGACTAGAAGTATTATCATGACCTGCTCTGGTCTAATTTGCTATGGCTAAACCCTACAGTTACGACTTCCGCCAGAAGGTGCTCCAATCAATCGAGTTAGATGGATTGAAGAAAAGCGAAGCCAGTAAACTCTTCAATATCAGCCGCAACACGATCAACCTGTGGTTGCACCGCAAAGCCGAAACTGGAGATATTCAGCCGAAGCCCAACCATCCGCCTGGTAATAACCACAAAATCACAGACTGGGAGCAATTTCGGGCTTTTGCTAAATCTCATGGTGATAAAACCCAGGTGGAGATGGCTCAACTGTGGGAGGACGACATAAGCGATCGCACAATTGCAAGAGCGTTGAAGAAAATAGGGTTCACGCGAAAAAAAAGACCTATGGCTATCAAGAGCGGGATGAGGTCAAACGGCAAGCATTCATAGAACAGTTGACAACCCAAGCAGATGAAACGATTGTTTATGTCGATGAAGCGGGTATGGACAATCGAGAAGACTACGGTTATGGCTGGAATGAGAAAGGACAACGGTTTCATGCGCTCAAACCAGGACGGCGGCAAGGTCGAGTGAATATGATTGCAGCCTTGCGTAATCAGCAACTAATGGCTCCTTTTACAATCGAAGGTTCCTGCAACCGGATTGTGTTCGAGATTTGGTTGAAAACCTGCTTAATTCCTCTGCTGGAACCAGGGCAGGTGGTAGTAGTCGATAATGCCACGTTCCATAAAGGCGGTCGTATTGAGCAACTGATTCAGCAAGCAGGTTGTAAACTGCTGTACTTACCCCCCTATTCACCGGATCTCAACAAGATTGAGCAATGCTGGTCTTGGCTCAAAAGTCGCATTCGTAAACAACTTGACCAATGTGAGTGTCTACGGGATGCGATGGAGCATATCTTATCTCTAGCGTCCTAACCGCCGTGGCGGTTGCTATACAACCACAGCATTTTTTCCAGCTAACTCAAAGGCCAGAAGGGCTAAACCCACCCAAGTAAGTGCATCGCCCAATAAACTAGTGGTCTGAGCAGTGTACAGCCTTGCAAATACCGGATTCCTCAAGCTGCGGAAAAATGTCAAGGTATTCATCTTGAAAGAGGGATAATATCTCTTAACCCGGTTTTCTGCGCGAATGCTACTCATACCCCAGTTTCAAAAATCTCAGCAAATCAGAGCATTTTTCTCTCATCAGAGATATAAAGGAGCGCTAAGCACTCCTGAGGGCAACAATCGGATCGAGTTGAGCAGCGCGACGAGCTGGGACGATGCCAAATATCAGACCAATGCTGCCAGAGACTCCGACAGAGATCGCGATCACACTCAGTGGAACAGTGGGCTTCAAGGGGGTAAACACTGCTACGAACATCGCGCCACTAACACCGACACTGGTGCCTACCAAGCCCCCAGCAACTGACAGAATCACCGCCTCAATAATGAACTGAGTCAGAATAGCTTGTTGGGTAGCACCAATGGCTTTCCGTAGCCCAATTTCCTTGGTACGCTCAGTAACCGAGACGAGCATAATATTCATAATACCAATGCCGCCAACCAAAAGGGAAATGCCAGCGATCGCAGCCAGCATCAGGCTCATAGCACCGGTGACTTGACCAATGAGATCCTGAAAAGACTTATTAGCTACGACGGTAAAGTCTTTCTTGCCGTGCAGCCGTGTCAGTACGTTGCTCATCTGAAACGCTGCCGCCCGGATACTCGACTTATCCTGAGCAGAAACCTGGATATAGTCCACAGGGATGCCATAGGGGGACTTGCGTCCAGAAATTTGGCTAGCCATAGCGGTAATGGGTACGTAGACAAGCTCATCTGGATTGTCTCCTCCTAAAGACCCCTTGGCCTGCATCATCCCAATCACTTGAAACGAGAGATTGTTGATCAGTACCTCCTGACCAATGGGGTTATCACTGCCAAAAAGCTTGCGGGCAGCTTCTGGCCCTAGAGCCGCCACCTGAGCATTCTGCTGTTGCTGAGAAAGGTCAAAAAAACGCCCATTAGTCACCAATATATTCATCACGGAAGTCATGTCTGGCGTCGTACCAAACACATTGGTAGACATCTGTCTGCTGCCGTGGGCAATCAACAGTTTTGATGAAATTATGGGAGCTACCTGAGTCACGGCAGGTACTTGGGTTTTAATCGCTTCCGCATCTGACAACACCAGTGTTGGCTCTTGGACAGTTAAACCCTGGGTATCTTGACTACTTGGAAACACAACCAGCCGATTAGCTCCAAAAGACTCCAGCTTTCCCAGCATATAACTTTGCGCTCCTTGACCAATGCCAATCATGGCAATAACAGAGGCGTTGCCAATAATTATCCCTAACATAGTTAAGCTACTGCGTAGCTTATTAGTAGTTAAGGTCTTGGTCGCCATCATAAAGCTTTCAACAATATCCATTAGTTAGCCTCCGCTTTCTCCCCATCTCCTCATCTCCCCCTGTATCAACTAGAACGCAATCGTATCAACCCCGTCGATTTTTTGGTCTGCTGGAGGTTGGATGAATACCCGTTCACCTTCGGAAGCTCCCTGAAGAATCTGGGTTTGATTGCCGGAAGTGACACCAACGGTAACAGGGCGGAATTGGGCTTTATTGTTTTGATCGGGTATCAGTACACCTGTTTGCCCGTCTTTTTTGGTAATAATGGCTGCTAGGGGAACAACTAAAGCATTGCTAATCTGCTTGCCCAGGAAGGTCAACTTCACATTTATGCCTGGTTTGAGTAAGTCTTGACCCGTTTGCAGATCTACTTTGACTCTAATAAACGTGACGTTGTCTTCCTTAACCGCTGTGGGGGCGATTAACCGAACGCGTCCCTTAAAAACATTGTCAGGATAGGCATCAGCACGAATCTCAACGTTCTGACCTGGTTTAATTCGCGCCATACTGACTTCGGGCACTTTGGCTTCGACTTCCAAGCCACTAGAAAGTTCAGCAATCGATGCCGAAGTCGCACCGTCACTGGAAGAAGCTGAAGTGGTTGGTGTCACAAAGTCTCCTTTTTGGGCAAATCGTCGCGTAATCGTGCCAGCGAAAGGAGCACGGATAAATGTATTTTCCAACTGAGTCTCATAGTATAGCAATTGAGCCTTGGCTTGGTTAAGGTCAGCTTCAGAGGCAGCGATTTCTTCTTTTCGTGTACCATTGCGGAGTTTTTTCAGGCTTTCCCTTTGTTCTCTCAGCCCAGCATTTTGTGCTTCCAGGTTAGCCTGCGCTTGGCGCTCTTTACTTAAAAAATCCCCTAGCGTATCACGCGAGATTGCCCCCTGCTGTGCTAGAAATTGGTTGCGCTTGAGTTCTTCCGTAGCACGATTCAACTGTGCTTGAGCATCAGCTATGTTGGCTTGTGCAGTAGCCACTCTGGCTTGAGCTTCCGCAATCTCCTCTGGACGCGTCCCAGTCCGCTTTTCGGCAAGCTCAGCAGATGCTTTGACCACTGCTGCCTTATATTGATCCACCTGGGCTTGAAATTGCTCACTTTCCATGCGCGCTAACAATTTGCCCTGCTCTACCTGGTCACCTTCGTCCACATACAATTGAGCAATCCGGCCTGCCTCTTTGGGACTGAGATTGATTTTCCGCACTGCCTGGACAACTCCGTTGGCTTTAATCTGAACGGTTAGGTTCCTAGAAGCCACCGCCACTGTCAGGTTGGTGATATCTGATTTGGGCGTCGTACTTCGGATTGTAAGAATTACAGCAGTAGCAGTGCCTAACAACCCAGCTGCTAATAGTCCTATAACCCAAGGGATAGGCTTCTTGACTTTGCCAAAGATCGGAAGTTGCATAGGTTTATTGGTTGTGTTGCTAAAACATGCAAGAGACTACTACTCAATAACTCTGGGTAACTTTGCCTTCGCACACAACTTTGCGTTATTTAAAGGTTGTTCTGAAGAATTTATCCAGACTGATTGGGGTATGAGTAGCATTCGCGCAGAAAACCGGGTTAAGAGATATTACATGAGTAATACAAGCATTTTTAAAAGCTGAAACCCTTACTTTATCGTTGAGTAGTGACTCGATGATCAGCAGAGCGTCAATGACCTTCGTTATCATGAGAATCCTTATTTAATAAGGCTTTTAAGCTTAACTCGGTTTTCTGCGCGAATGCTACTCATACCCCATATACTACAGAATTGTTAAAGGTCGTGGATGCTTTGAGGCTGACAAAATAATATTTTTAATTTCTAACTCTATTTGATTTGCGGTTCTCTCATATCGCTTTAGTCTAAACTCCAGTTATAATAAGACCTCCTTCATTTAGCAGTTTATTTAACAACTCTTCTAGCTGTGATACTGACTCAAACAATCTATGAGCTATATATTCTTTTGCTGAATGCCAAACCAATTCAATTAAATTATAATTTTGTCAGGTGGTGATTTTTTCAATGTTTGCTCCTTAATTGGTGACAACTTGGCCGTAGTCTAACTTAACAATCCGATCTGCTAAATGAAAATAGCGATCGTCGTGGCTAATTACTAAAACAATTTTGCCCATTGTTTTTAGTTCCATCAAAATTTGTTTGTAAAAAATATCTCGAAAATAAGGGTCTTGATCTGAGGCCCATTCGTCAAATAAATAAATTGGTCTATCTTCTAAAAAAGCTATCAGCAAAGCTAGACGCTTGCGTTGTCCTTGAGATAAATCGATGGTTGAAAATATACCCTCATGGACTTCTACTTTATGGTTTAATTCTAATTTTTGGAGATACTCGAAAGCTTGGTCATCTAAATTTTTTAAATCGATGCCTAAAATTCTGTCAAACAGATAAAAATCAGCAAATATGGTTGTAAAAAGTTGTCGATAAGCTTCTAGATTTTGGTTAGTAATAGGTTGTCCATTAAGCAGAATTTTACCTTTTTCGGGAATGTATAGTCCAGTAATTAGTTTAGCAAGAGTAGACTTGCCAGAACCATTCCCACCCACAATAAAAATAAGTTCGCCAGAATTAATCGTTAAGTCTATAGGACCCAGTTCAAAATTGCTCTGCTTACCTTTGCCGTGGTAACTGTGAGTGACTTGAATAAAGTCTATTTGATAAGAGGAAGACTCGGAAGGAAATTTAAGCATAACCGAATTCTCAACTTGTTCGGAAAGCAACAAACCTAACTGGTCAATTTTTTGCAAAGCAACATTAGCTTGAGAGAAAATCGAGAGGTTTTGCACGACCATTTGTACTGCACGAGTTAGATAAGTAAGCGTCAGAATGTAGCTAGAGAATAATTGATTTTTAACTGGGAATATTTGGGGTAAAGCAAAGACGACTACAGCCAAGAGAATGAATTGCTGAAATTCTCCGTAGCTAGTGGCGAGCGCAAAAAATTTAGAAGCTGCTACTCGATAATTTCGTAAAGATATTGCTGTTGTTTGCAAATGTTCGGAAAGAAAAGCATTGTGTCGAGAGCGATGAAGCTTCAGTTCCTTGATCCCGTCTGTAATCGCGCGAAAGTCTTTGAACAGGCGGTCTTCTTCGTCTCGAGCTAGTTTTTCAAATCGAATAATGGTCCAATACAAAAAATTCACTAGGGCAATTCCCAAGACAAAGAGAACTACCGTGAGCAAAAACACCAGCCGAGAAAGCCAAATTAAATAAATCAGACAACCGATTATTACAGTAATGTTAATCAAGAAAAAGGGGAGACTAGACACTCCTATACCAATCGCGCCAGTATCATGGGTTAAAGTAGCTAACAAGCGATTTGACCCCAATTCTTCCAAATGCCGCAAAGGGCAAGACAAAATCTTCCTACTCAGACGCAATCGCAGCTGATAAATTGCTGTTTCAGCCATTTTAGCCAGGAGCGTATGAGTGGTAAAATTAGCGGCAAAGGAGAACACTAGCAATCCAATAAAAGTCCAGATTTGTAAACTGCTGACTGGGCCCTTGCTGTTAACTGCACCGTTAATTAGAGCAATTAAAAATACGCTAGAAGAACCACTTGTTGTTCCGGTAAAAATTACCACTGCAATCGTAGTTCGAGATGTTTTCAGTAGAAAAGATATTAAATTCATTTAGGAATGTGGATTAAAGAAAGTGCAAAACTTTTAAATACCAGATTAGCCGATGAACAAGAATTGTAAGTTAATAAATCCACGTTCCTTAAAACATTGCTCCTCCATTGACTTCGATGGTGCTACCAGTAAAGTAGTCACACTCGATAATAAAACGCATAGCCAGCCAGATTTCATAAGGTTTTGCCATGCGACCCAAAGGAATTTTGGCGATTATTTCTGCTTGTACTTCTGGAGATACGTAATTTAAAATTGGTGTTTCAGTCAATCCAGGGGCGATACCTGCAACCCGCAATCCCCAGGGAGCCAATTCCAAAGCCCAAGTACGAGTAAGAGCATCGAGACCGGCCTTAGAAGCACTATAGTTCGACTGTCCGGGATTACCCGATCGAGTTATGGAGGATATGTTGATGATCGCGCCGGGAGAAATATTTTTCTCAATTACAATAGCAGCAAATTCCCGAGCCATAAAAAACGGGCCAAACAAATTCACATCCATAACTCTTTTCCATTGTGCAGTTGGTAACTTGCGCGACCAACCTTCTTCGTCACGAGTAATTAGTAAACCATCTCGCAAAATACCGGCATTATTAACTAAAACATTGGCATAGCTCAATTTAGCAAAAGCTTCTTCAACAAAATTTTTTACTATTGATTCGTTAGCTACGTCCAACTTAATCCCAAAAATCTTGCCAGAGAGTCCAAAACTTTCTGTTTCGAGTTCTTTCAACCCATCTACGTCTATATCTCCGCCAACTACTAATGCCCCTGCACGTGCCAGTTCAATAGAGATGCAACGTCCGATGCCGCTAGCAGCGCCGGTAACTATAGCTCGAACATCTTCTAATTTCACGTCAATTCCTCTATGTATTTATCCATAAAATATTTCAATTTAGGTTTTGTAGTTATTTCCTAAGATTCATATTAAATAAACTTGGAAAAAAGAGATAAATGATTTAAAATTACAGTAAAATCTCCTGGATAGCTGCGCTAAGTTCGCTAATTGATGCACCCAAGTTTGACGGAGAATTTCAATACCTGGAATTTGTCGTAGCCATTTGGGTGTCGTATGTTGTTCATAAACGGCTATCGAAGATGGTGTTTGGCAAGAATTAAATGATTTAGGATTAAAACCTGGAGTTTCTTTTTTCCTCGAAGGAATAAAGGTAACTAAGACTCAAAAAATTGGTGGCTTTAATGTAGCAGCAAAATGGAAGCTTACGGTTGGAGGAATTGCACCGCTCATATGGATGGTTTATTTGAGATTGAGCAGACTCATCACAAAACTGGGTTGCCCATTAGATGAAATAAAAATTCCACCTGAGCATGTATCCTGTTGTGTATAGTTATAATCTTGGAGATAAACTTGATGGGCTTTGACTTGGTTCCAAAAGGGAAGCGCTGGATTAAGATGATGCACCAGATGATAGCTTTCATTGTGCATTCCAGTGAAAAATGATTCCAGCCAATGGCTATGACGATTGCGAGCCATATAGAGGTTACAGTCGTTCTGCATTAGCGGAAAATGTTCGTTAAGTTCAATAAACCAACCAATAATTTGAAAGGTTGTTAAGTAGGGGACTACCCAGAAAAGCAAGAGTACTTTGCCCAGTCCCAAGAAAGTAGCACCAGCAACAATGCTAGTAACATAGGCTAACATTAACGCTTTCTCAGCCAGATGATCCCCTCCATCCCATAAGCGATGTCGTACTAGCGAGTAAAGGTAAACAGGCACTTTACTCAGAAAGAGGGGTGCAAGGAGATGTTTGAGCGCAAAACTTTGAAGTTTAACTGGGTGATCGTACAAACCCTCCTCTAGCATCAGCTTATAGTCTGGGTCGAGTTCAGGATCACCGAAGTGCCCATGATGGTATCGCACATGGGACTGACGATAGGCAGTGATTGTTTGCAAGATTAGATAGCCAGAACAAAAAGAACCCACAATCAGATTCAGCCATCGATTTCTCGCAAGTGTCTTGTGGGCTGCTTCATGAAGCAATGTCGCAAGGGCACGCTGACGGGAGCCAATGACTAAAACTGCTAATGGGTAGCCGTACCAATGGGTTTGATAAGTGATGAGAACACTTGCCAAGATAAAGGCGTAATTTTTCAACAGAGCCAGCAGCGAATGCCAGTTATCCAGATCGATTAACTTCTTAATCTGCTGATTAATTGGGTCTTCAAACTCATAAACCTTGATTTTTGCAGTATTCACAATATTTTTCCTCCGGTCTCTCAACACAAGTCATATTCAAAATTCAGTTTAGTAGCAGAGTAAGCACATCTAAACTTCTTAAATAATCACCCTATTTTTTTTTGCTAAAAATTGAGAAAACCTTTCCAAAGCTGTTTTAAAAAACTTGGGTTCAACCCCCAAGCCAACCCGAAAGTAACCCGGCATATCGAACGCCTCTCCTGCTAGAACTAACACCCCAGTATCTTCAACTAGTTCTCGGAAAAATGCTTCACTACCCAGAGTGCTGTCCTTGAGAAAAGGAAGAATCACAGTGCCTGCTTCCGGCTCAATCCAGCCAACGTGATCGCTTTGCCGCTCAACAAACTGACGAAATTGAGCCACGTTACTTGTTACCCAAGTCTGATATTTGGGCAAAATTTTCTGCCAGTTGAGTAAGACAGTGCGAGCCAGCAAGTCATTCAATGAACAGACTGTATGGGTGGTATAGTCCTTAAAGTCATGGCAGGCACAAACAATCTCTTTTGAGCCGATTAACCAACCAATCCGTAAACCAATACAGCCAAAACACTTACCCGGTGAACCTAACGCAATCACCTGAGGAGATTTGCCATAGAGGGAAGGCAAAATGCTGGGAGTATCTGTGTGGGGGATAAAGCGATAGTGTTCGTCTGCTAGAACATCTGCCCCATGCTTTTGTGCCAAAACTAGGATTGCTTGGACTTCCTCATTAGAAAAGACAATACCAGTTGGATTATGTGGGGTGTTGAGAACAATCACCTTTGTTCGTTCATCAACCGTCTTAGTAAGTTCTTCTAAATCAGGGCGAAAGTTATTTTCTGGGCGAAGCGGGATTTTACGCACTTCATATCCCAGGAACTCTGGAACCTCAGGGAGAATGTGAAAGGCAGGGACAAAAACGACAACATTAGCACCTGCAGTGTAACGCACATGAAAGTAAATCAGGATCGCTTCCGTTGTTCCAGCTGTCACTAGAATGGACTCTGGGTCAACACCGTCATAAAGGGTGGAAATCGCTTTCCTCAGTTCGAGGGAGCCATAGGTATCGTTATTGGCTAAGCTTACTCGATATAGTTCCTCTGGATCATCGAGAAGCTGGATTAAATCTCCGACAGACTGGTTGGCTACTCCGCTTTCACCAAGATTGTAAGATGCTTGTTCGTACTTACTTAGCCAAATTTCAAGGAAAGAAGGAATGTTCTTGATCATAACATACTTAAATAATACAACCTGGACAAGTGAATGCTTTGTGAATAATCAAAAGAATTGTGGAGCCAATACTGCGTAGGTTTTGGGATTTCTTAGTTGAGGCAAGCAGTATAAGAGCAGGGGGAGAAATGGAAGCCTCTGGTTGAATTTTTGCGAACCCTCCCTCAATCCCCTCCCCTGCTTCCCCTGCAAATCCTACGTAGTATTGGGTTGGGGGTCAATTCGTCATTACCCACTATCCATCCCCGTCTTCAGTCAGAAGACGGGGAATTCCGTGAAACTTCCGTTAAAATCCAGAATTAGCCTTTAAAATCTCTTGGATAGCTGCGCTGAGTTCGCTAACTGATGGTTCTTGCAAAAGGCTATCGTGAGTACCTTTTACTGTTCGGATGTAAACTTGTTGGGTGGTTAATTCATCCCAACCTAAAGTTAAGTTGTTTGGAAATTGTTTTGCTAGCGCTTCGGTTTTAAATAAGGAGATTGGAGCGTTAATTGCTTTGGGTTGAGAACTAAGACTTACTTGAGAATTAGCTTTAAAAACGTTAACTGATCCGGAAACAAGGTTTTTACCTGAATTGGGAGGCACAAGTTGATAGTGTCGCAAAATTTGCAGCACATATTCTAATCTTTGTACTTCATCCAAAACTGACATATCTTCGTAATTAAGTTTGATTTTTGCGTTAAAGTGAAGTCCAACTTTTTCGACAAAAATGATGAGTGAAGCAATGTCATCATCTGCGATTATCTCAGGTTTACTATCAGGTAATGGGGGATGAGTATCGATAATCAGGAGATTTTCTACACTTTCACCTGCTGCTTCTAATTGAGAGGCGATTTCAAAAGCTATTAATCCGCCTAAAGAATGACCTCCAATTAAATAAGCACCTGAAGGTTGTATTTCTCGAATTGCTTTGATGTAAGTGGAAGCCATAGCTTCGATGCTATTTAAAGTCCGTTGTTTGCCATCCAAACCTGGGGATTGTAGAGCATAAACTGGTTGATTGATACCTAATCGATTTGCTAAATACGAATAAACTAAACCATACCCACTTGCCGGAGGAGCTAGAAATAGGGGTGTTTGATTTCCTTTTATTTGCAGGGGAAGTAAAACATCAGAATCAGCCGATTCTCGATTATTTTCTAGATATAATCCAATCTTTTCTATGGTTCCTTCTCGGAAAAAGCTCAATACAGGAAGGGTATAACCTAACTGCTTTTCTATTTCTGTAATTAAACGGATTGCTAACAGAGAATGTCCGCCTAAGTCAAAGAAATTATTGGTGACGCTAATAGGGCTGATTTTAAGTACTTCTTCCCATATTTTCACTAATTGATGTTCTAATCCTGTGCGAGGTAGAATGCAGTTTCCAGAATTTACAAGATTATTAAAAGTGGTTACAGATAATGCTTTTCTATCAATCTTACCGTGTGGAGTCAATGGTAAGATTGATATAATTACAAATACATCAGGTACCATATATGCAGGTAATTTATCTTTGAGGAATTGGCGCAGTGTAATCGAGTTAGGCGCATTTTCGTAAGGGACAATATAAGCAACAAGCTGTTTATTACCTGGTTCGTCTTCTCGGATAGCAACTAGAGTCTCCTGTACTTGTGGATGTTGGTTTAATGCAGCTTCAACTTCTCCTAATTCGATGCGGAAGCCGCGCAGTTTTACCTGATAATCAACCCGTTCGATGTATTCAATATTACCATCGGTTTCGTATCGGGCTAAATCGCCGGTTTTATAAAGGCGGCTTCCTGGTTGCTCGCTAAAGGGATTAGGAATGAATTTCTCGGCAGTTAAATCTGCTCTATGGCAATAACCTCTTGCAAGTCCAATACCGCTGATATACAATTCTCCAGGTACGCCAATGGGAACTGGCTGTAAACTTTTATCTAGTAGGTAAACTTGATAATTTTGTAGTGGTTTGCCAATAGGAACCTGTCGTCCATCAAGTCTTATTAAGTTGAATGTGGATAAGTTACAGCTTGTTGCTGATACAGTCCCTTCTGTAGGACCATACTCGTTCACAAGTCGGGGATATTCGCCAACAGTTTTTTTCCACAAATTTACCCGTTCTGGAATTGCTCGTTCCCCTGCAATTACTAGCATTCTTAACGATGGTGGTAGTTCTAAGTTGCCTTTTCCTAGTTCAAAAGTTAGTTGATGCCAGTACGCTGTCGGTAATTCCACTACTGTTAATTGATAATCCCGACACTTTTGGATAAATGTAGATACGGAACTTAACATTTTATCGGTACGCAGTACTAAGGTTGCACCAGAAACCAGGGCGGAAAAGATTTCCGCAACTGCGCCATCGAAGCTAATAGAAGCAAAATTTAGGGCTTTGTCTCCAATGCTCAACTCGCATTCAATGATTCTTGCCTCAGTATAATTAACTAAAGCTTGATGTTGAATCATTACTCCTTTGGGTTTTCCGGTAGAGCCGGAGGTATAAATTATGTAAGCCAAGTTTCCTGGTTCAACTTGACAATTTAGATTTTTTGTAGCTTGGTGAGAAATGGCTTCCCAGTTTGCATCTAAACAAACTACGCGGCTTGGATGTATTGGAAGTTCAGCAATTAGCTTCTGTTGGCTCAATAACACCGATACCTGAGAATCTTCTAACATAAAAGCTAAACGCGCTTGGGGATAGCTGGGGTCTAAAGGTAAATAAGCTCCACCAGCTTTGAGAATTCCTAGCAATCCCACAACCATTTCCAATGACCGTTCGACGCAGATACCCACCAGCATTTCTGGTTTTACTCCCAAAGATTGCAGGTAGTGCGCTAATTGGTTGGCTTTAGTATTTAATTCTCCATAGGTTAATTCTTGTTCTTGCCACACTACCGCAACAGCATCTGGGTCTTTTTCTACTTGTATTTCAAACCACTGATGAATACATAAACTCTGCAAACGCTCTTTATGAGTATTATTCCACTCTCGTAGTAACTTATGCTGTTCTGTGGTTGTTAATAAAGATAATTCCTGTAACTGCAATTGAGGATTACTGACAATTCCCGCGAGCAAAGTTTTGAAATGCTCTATCATCCGAGTAATTGTCGCACTATCAAATAAATCGGTGCTATATTCCCATATTCCCTCTAGTCCTGCTTCTGTTTCCGACATCGATAAGCTCAAATCAAATTTAACGGTGGTGCTTTCCATTTCTAGGGGAGTTAAACTTAAACCAGGTAAATCCATGTTTCCTATGGGGGTGTTTTGCAAAACAAACATTACCTGAAATAAAGGATTTTGGCTAATATCTCGTTCCGGTTGCAGTTCTTCTACAAGTTTTTCAAAGGGCATATCTTGGTGAGTGTAAGCTTGTAAGGTTTTCTCTTTGATTTGAGCGAGTAAGTCTGTGAATGAGGGATTATGGCTGAGGTCAGTTCTAATAACTAAAGTATTGACAAAAAAGCCTATGATATCTTCTATTTGCCGATTATTGCGATTAGCAATTGGGGTTCCTACTAAGATGTCGTGTTGTCCGGAATACCGCATTAACAAGATTTTAAATACTGCCAACAATCCCATAAATATGCTTGCACGCTGGGATTCGCATAATTTTTTTAAACTTTGGTAATGCTGGGGTTCAACGACAAAGGATATTCCCTTTCCTTGGTAACTGGTAATCGTCGGACGGGAGTAATCTATCGGTAATTCTAAGGGTTGGATGTCTCCACCGAGTTCTTGTTTCCAATAATCAAGTTGTTGCTGTAGCTGGGTTTGTTCAAAGGTGGTGCGTTGCCAGTGCGCAAAATCAGCATATTGTAGAGAAAGTGGTGGTAAGGATGGTATTTTACCTTGACAGAAGGCGGTGTAAAATTGAGATAATTCCTTAACTATGATTCCAAATGACCAAGCATCGGAAATAATGTGATGCATCACCGCTACAAATACATGGGTATGTTCGTCTAATTTGTAGAGATATAAGCGCAGTAAGAAATCAGTTTCTAAGTTGAATGGATGTAAAGCTTGTTGTGAAACTATTTCTTGGATCTGCTTTTCTTGTTCGGATTCTGGTATGTGGGTTAAATCGGTCGTAACAAGCGGTATTTGATTTGACTGATGAATAACTTGAACCGGATTACCGTAATTATCCTGAGAAAAGTTGGTGCGTAATATTTCGTGGCGGTTGATGATATCTTGTAAGCTTTGGTGTAGGGCTTGTTGATTTAAATCTCCGTCGATACGGAAGCCAACAACAATGTTATAAGCTGGGTTATGGGGTTCTAATTTATCGAGGAACCACAGTCTTTGTTGTGCAAAAGAAAGAGGCAGGTTATGGCGATTTTTAATCGGCAAGATCGCGTCTTTTGCTAGATTGTCATCTTGATCGCTCTGAGATAGCAGCTTATCGATTTCTTCGGCTAGCTCGATAACCGTAGGATGCTCGAAAATGGCTCGCAAAGGCAAGACTATGTCGAACAGTTCTCGAATCCGAGAAACTAGCTTGGTAGCTAAGAGGGAGTGACCACCCAACTGAAAAAAGTTGTCTGTAATGCCGAGATGATCGAGGCCGAGAACGTCGCTCCACAACAGACACAACCTGTTTTGAGTTGAAGTCTGTGGCTCAACAAAAGATTTCCGAGCAATTGTTCTGGTTGGAGTTGGTAAGGGTAAAGAACGACGATCTAATTTTCCGTTAGAGGTTATGGGCAAGCGATCTAACAGCATATAAGCCCCAGGTCTCATATATTCGGGAAGTTGCTTGCTGGCTTGCTCCTTTAGCTCGTCAATCAAAGCTTTAGCAAAACGTCCTTTGAGAGGATTGAGGTAATAATTAGAGTGATCGCTACTGTCTCTGGTCACCAGAGGCATAATAATCGGACAGCGACGTTTTTCTAATCCCTCTCTGATTGTATAAAAGCAAACATCAAAATAACTAGGATCGCCATCGGCAGAATAAGTAATAATTACCTCGTAACCAATTTCTACAGCCAGATCGTGGAAGTCTCCAGGAACTACACCTGTATTGGTATCGCGATCAAGCAAATTCCGCAACTCTCGTACGGTAGCGCAATCTTCTAGATCGCGATACCAATGGCAAATTTTTTCGTCTCGCACCAACTGAGCATTTGGTATAGCGCGCCAACCAATAGCAAAATTTTGTTCTTTGGATAAGCTATCACCTTCGGTGCGGCGTAGCCGATCACGCACGTCGCTCAATCGGCAATTTTCGGTCTGCCAATCAAACCAAATGGGATTGACTGCATCTTTGTTATCTTTGCGCTCTCCTTGCTTGTGTAATACTACGTCGTAACGGTACTTAGTCATTTCGTTATTTGTCTTTTCCCGTTTCAAGTAAATTTCTACTCCAGCTATGGCAGGAAAAGTTCGCGGCAAATCAGCAAAGAAAATCGGATCGAGAGTTAATTCGTTTTCATTCTCGGCAATTAGTCGCACCTTTTGCTTAAAATCTTCTCGGTTAGTATCATCTGCTTCCCGCTTGAAAGCAACGCTAGCATAAAAGCAATCTAAGAGCAATAAATGGCGATTATCACCGATAAACAAACTTCCTCCTGGAGCTAGTAAATCCAATGCTCCAGCAATTACCTGCTGCAAATACTTTAGAGAAGGAAAATATTGAGCTACCGAATTGATAATAATAGTGTCGAAGTATGACTGGGGAAGACCGCTAAAATTATTCGCTTCTTGTTGTTGCAAGCGAACTTGATTCCATTGACCTTGATGCAGGATTTTTTGCAACCTACCGATTGCTTCTGAAGAAAAGTCCGTAGCCCAGTAAGAATCAACTTCGGCGGCAATGTTGAGGAGAATCATACCCGTACCGCAACCAATTTCTAACACTTTAATTGGTTTTAGGGATCTTATCTGAGCTAAAGTGTTGTCGAGCCACTGGCGCATTTCTCCAACAGGGATAGCTTTGCCATCATAACTGCTATTCCAACCTGCAATATGAAATGCTGCGTCGATCTCAGTTTCCCTACTTCGATAAGTTTCGTTGAAAGTATATTGCCATTCTTGGATTTGTTCTGTAATTAAATTTTCGTATCCAGGGATTTTAGCTGGGTCAGTTTGGGGTACGATGTAGGCGATCACTCTCACATCATCTTGGTGTTGCTCCCAAGGAATAACGCAACTATGGCGAACCCCAGGATGAGTTTGTAAAACTGCTTCAATTTCCTCTAATTCGATGCGAAAACCGCGAATCTTAACTTGATGGTCGTTACGTCCTAAATATTCTAATTCCCCATTAGCAAGATATCTCGCCAGATCCCCAGTTCTGTAGAGGCGATCCTGATCTTCAGAACTGGCTGGGTTAGGCACCATGCGCTCCGCAGTTAAATCCGGTCGATTTAAATAACCCCGAGCAACTCCTGCTCCACCTACGTAAATTTCCCCCGTAACTCCTGTAGCAACTGGTTGACCGTAGCGATCAAGAAGATAAAGGCAAAGATCGGGAATTGGTTCGCCAATAATGCTGCCTCTAGCTTTTTTGACATCGCGCCAACGAATGGGACGATAAGTAACGTGAACCGTGGTTTCGGTAATTCCGTACATATTTACCAGACGGGGAAAATCATCGCTGTGGCGCTCAAACCAGGGTTCGAGACTTGATAAATCTAGGGCTTCTCCGCCAAAAATGACATAACGCAAGTTGACTTCGCTTTCCCGACAAAGTACTTCTTCGGCTTGAATTAGTTGGCGAAAAGCAGAAGGTGTTTGATTTAAAACTGTTACACCCTCGTCGCAAAGTAAATTGTAAAATTCTTCTGGCGATCGAGTTACTGAATGAGGAACTATAATTAAATGTCCGCCAAAGAAGAGAGCGCCCCAAATTTCCCACACAGAAAAATCGAAAGCACAAGAGTGAAATAGAGTCCAGACATCTTTGTTGTTGAAGTTATACCATTTTTGAGTTGCCAACATCAGACGCACCACATTGCGATGAGTGACGATAACTCCCTTGGGTTTTCCTGTAGAACCAGAAGTATAAATAACGTAAGCGGCGTTATCTGAACTAATTGCTATTTCTGGATCAGTAGTTTTTTGTTTGGAAATCTCTTGCTGGCAATTTTCCAATAAAATCAAGGGAGTCTTCTGGGATGGAAGTTGGGATGCAAACTCCACCTGAGTTAGCAAAAACGATACCCCGCTATCTTCTAAAATGTAGGCAATTCGCTCTTGGGGTGATTGAGGATCGATGGGAACGTAAGCAGCACCAGCTTTGAGAATGGCTAGGATGGCTATTACCATTTCTAGAGAGCGATTTACCAACAATCCCACTCGCAATTCTGGTTTAGCACCGCGATCGATCAGATAAAGGGCTAATTGATTGGCTTGTTCGTTTAGTTGTTTGTAAGTTAAAGATTGGTTTCCAAAACTGACAGCTTGACGATCAGGATGCAAATTTACTTGTTGGCTGAAGGCTTGGTGCAGACAGTAGTCTACAGGAAAATTCTTACGGGGCCCAGAAGGTATTAATTGCTTGTACTCCTCAGGAAGTAAAATTGGTAAGTGACAGGTTGGTGTATCTGGTTGGGCTACTAAATTTTTTAGTAATTCGCAGAAGTGACGAGCGAAACGTGCTGCGGTCTCTCGGGTAAATAAATTAATGTTGTAAGATAAAACAGCGCTCAAACTGTCTTCAGCTTCGATAACAAAAAGTTCTAAATCAAAACGAGCAGCATTTTGACTTCCTATAGAAGTTATTTCTAAATTGCCTCGATCGAACTTAGGTTTGGGAGCATTTAACAGGGTAAAGGCGATCTGAAATAAAGGATTGCGACTGGTATCTCGTTCTACTTGCAGGCGATCAACCAAGGTTTCAAAAGTAACTTCACTACGTTCAAACGCTTCTAGGACTGTTTTCTTAACTCTGCTTACCAGAGTCCGAAAACTAGGTTCTCTAGACAAATCGGTGCGAATTACTAAGGTATTTACAAAAAAACCTATTAGTCTTTCGGTATCAATTCCCGGACGATTGGCGATGGAAGTACCGACAGTAATATCTTCTTGCCCGGAATAACGTGCCAGAAAGGTCTGAAAAGCAGCCATGAGAGTCGTAAAAAGGGTGACATTCTCTTCTTGGCTAAAACTGCGGATCGCATTTGTCAATTCTGGAGCTATAGTAAACTCAACCAGATCACCTTGGAATGATTGCAAGGCAGGTCGAGGAAAATCGGTGGGAAATTGGAGGATTGGTAATTGAGCCAGTTGTTTTTTCCAATAAAAAAGATGTTCTTCCCAAACTGAATCAGCTATTTTCTCTTGTTGCCAAATCGAGTAATCGGGGTATTGGATTCTTAATTCTGGCAGTGAACTTTTATCTCTTTTGAGAATCGATTCATAGAGAGACGCAAATTCTTCGAGAATAATACCGATCGACCATCCATCGGCAATAATATGATGGAGAGTTAGACTCAACAAGTGTTTTTCTGGTTCGAGTTGCAAGAGTCTAGCTCGAAACAGCGGACCTGCTTGGAGATCGAACGAATATCCTGCTTCAGAAGCTTTTATTGTCGATATCTGTTTTCCGATTTCATCTGCGGGAAGTTCGCTCCAGTTTTCAATCTCTAGTTCGCTTAAAACTTCAGGATGGATGTGTTGCCACGGTTCGCCATCGATTGCTACGAAGGTGGTACGAAGGCTTTCATGTCGCTGCTGTAATTGTTTAAATGCCTGTTTTAAAGCCTGTATTTGTAGCGAACCGTCCAATCGAAAAATGGAGCATATATTATAAGCCGAAGAAGTTGGTTCTAACTCGTAAAGAAACCACAATCGTCTTTGTTGAAAAGAAGCAGGAGTTCGTGTCAATCCACGCCGCAAGATCGGCGATTGCTCTGAGGTTAATTCAATTCCTTCTTCTTCTAAGAGCAATTCTAAAAGTTCTAAGTCATTTATTTCTGAAAAATTCATTATTCCTCGCTCAAATATTGAACACAATAATTGTTGTTGTTTTGTGTTTAGGTTAGACGTAAAAGTTCGGCATTAACTACTTCAATCTTAAGACAAATTTATACACCCTGTGCTTCATTTTAAAAAAATAATCCACTAATTTTCCAATATATATTGGCATAAATGTCAAAAATTAAGCTGATGAATTTACTGTATGCTAAAAGCCATCTGCCAGTCATATGATGAATAGAATAAGAGTTTCTCTTGTCTTTCCATTTGACAATTTCTCCATTTATTTCCATAGGTAAATCTGGTTCAAAAATATATCCAGGACAAAGACAAACTGTACTTTTTTCGTGATATTTTTCTGCAACCAGGCAATCGTTTAATAATATAGATCCGGTGCTATAGCACACGTAGTTTTCACTGTTACCAAATAAAATAAATGGATTGATTTTTTCACGTCTTCCTGACTTACGTTTATCTAATTCTTCAAAGACTTTCGTCCAAATTGGGTCTTGAGGAATACTGCCCATAATAGCATTATTAAATCCCACAAGTTTTGAAAATATTAATTCATAGTCTTCTAGCAAATCGTCTATAGGTTTGAGAAATTCTATGTCTATATCTATATAAAAACCTCCATAATGATACAGAAGAAAATAGCGAATAGCATCGCAACGTTGAATGAAATATGGATAAGCATCATATACTTCTAAAAAACAAGGATAATTCTGTTCCAAAAGCTTCGGCATTTCTTCTCATCTCAGAAATAATATTTCCAATCTGGGTGAATATCTAAACAGTTTGGCGATAACTAAGATAATTGGGGGGAATAGCTGCTTCGCCTTGATAATATATCTGATGAATAATTTTGGGAATCTTGTTCATAATTTAGAAACTCCTAAAATAATCTTGTTAAGAAAAAATCGTTAAAACAAAAACTATTTAGTTAGTTTGGTGTTTTTTCTTTTGTGAAATTTCAGCTTTTTCTTCAGGGGTCATTTTTTTCATCTTTAAAAACACTTTGGCTACTTTTTCAGTCTGATTCGATGCCTTTTCTCTCCTGACAATAAGCTGCGCTATGTTTTCAATTGTTTGAGACTCAAATAACTCTCTTAAAGAAAGATCGATCGCAAAAATTTTCTCAATTCGAGCGTAAATTTGAGCAGCTATCAAAGAGTGTCCCCCCAGTTCAAAGAAATTGTCTTTAACTCCTACTTTCTGAACCTGAAGAATTTCTTGCCAAATCAGCACCAGTGCTTCTTCTATAGCATTTCTAGAGGCGATGTAATTAGCACTAGTATCTGGGACAGAAGGTAGAGGCAAAGCGCGACGATTAACTTTTTGATTGAGAGTTAAAGGCATCTGATCAAGGAAGATCCAAGCCGATGGCAGCATATAATCAGGCAGTTTATTTGACAAGTACGATCGCAGAACCTCAGGGCTTGGTTGTTCTCTGGAGGATGTAGCCACCAAATAAGCAACCAGCCGCTTATCTCCTGCCACATCTGCTATTGTCGATATGATCGCTTGGGAAATTGCTGGATGAGTTTCTAAAACGGTTTCAATTTCTCCGAGTTCGATGCGAAAACCGCGAACTTTTACTTGAAAATCGACTCTCCCCAAAAACTCTATTGTTCCATCGCTTAAAAACCTGGCTAGATCGCCAGTGCGATACATTCGCTCTCCTGGTTGGCTGCCAAAAGGATTGGGAACAAACCGTTCTGCAGTCAGATCGGGTCTGTTACGATAACCCCTTGCCAGTCCGGCTCCGCTAACAAATAACTCCCCTACAACCCCTTCTGGAGCGGGATGGCCGGCAGAATCGAGAATATAGAGAGAAGTCTCGGCAATACCCCGACCAATTGAAACTGAGTCCTCTGGCTGTTTAACTACCTTAATAGCAGACCAGATGGTGGTTTCAGTTGGGCCGTAAACATTCCACAACTCTACTCCTTCTTTAAGTAAAGATGTTGCTAGTTCTACGGACATGGCTTCTCCACCACAAAAAGCTTTGAAGGGAAGGTTGGGTTGCCAATCGGCAGTTAGAAGCAGTCTCCAAGTGGTTGGAGTTGCTTGCATTACCGTCGCTCCAGAAGATTTTAGCAATCGAGCCAATTTCCCTCCATCTCTAGCCGTTTCGCGATCAGCTATCACTAGACGCGCTCCAGATATTAAAGGGAGAAACAGTTCTAGCAGAGAAATATCGAAGGATAAAGTAGTAACTGCAACTAAAGTATCGGCAGAGGTAATTCCGGGTTGTTTTTGGAAACTGAGGAGGAAATTAATTAAACAACTATGAGATATTTGCACTCCCTTGGGTTGTCCCGTAGAACCAGAAGTATAAATGATGTAAGCGAGGCGATCGCTGCGGGTAATTTCTGGTAGTGTATGCTCTGCTTCTGGAACTGTTAATTCTTCCGAGTCGATTAAAAGTATCGATGCCGAAGATTCGGGGAGCTCAGGAGCAATGCTTGTTTCGGTGACGATAACTGCCGCACCGCTATCCGAGAGCATGAAATCTAAGCGATCGCGGGGAAATGCCGGGTCGAGAGGCACAAAGGCAGCTCCGGCTTTGAGAATACCGAAAAGGGCGACAAGGAGCTTGGAGTGCCGCTCTAAGCATATTGCCACTGGAGTTTCTGGTTTTATTCCCAAAAGAAGAAGCCGATGGGCAACTTGGTTAGATTGGCGCTCCAGTTCAGCGTAAGTTAACCAGGTTATCCCCCACAGAACTGCTGGAGCATCTGGAGTTAAAGAGGCTTGCCGACTAAAAAGTTCGTTGACGGTGATCGCTGGGGAAGCAGAGAGATTTGAGTCAAATTGTTTGCTTGCTGGCTCTAGTTGAATTTTTGATAGTCCTATTTCCCCAAGAAATTCTAGGTCAGGAGCGGCTAGTTTTTCGAGAATATCGATAAAACGATCGAGTAGTTGTTGTCGCTGCTCTGGGCTACCTATTCCTTGTTGGAAGGCAATTTCGAAGGTAAATTCTCGTCCGGGTAGGGCATAAACGGTAACGGGATAATTGTTTTTCTCTAAAGAGCGAACCGAAACTATCGCCAGGTCTCCGGTATTTTCTCCCAAAGTATCGGCGATTGGATAATTTTCGTAAATGAGGATTGACTCAAACAAAGGTTGTCCCCGAGGGATTTCGCTCCAGCCATGAATATCTACCAAGCGACTGAAGGAATATTGATTGATTTCCAACTGGGGATCGCGAATTGTTGGCAACCAATCAGCGACAGCTTTAGCATTATTTAATTGCACTCGCAAGGGCAAGGTATTAATAAACAGACCGACCATCTCTCCAGAATTTGCCAGTTGTGGAGGTCGCCCTGACACTGTAATGCCGTAAACTACATCTTCAGAACTGCTATATTTGCTTAAAAGAATGCTCCAAGCTGCTTGCACTAGAACGTTAATCGTAACTCGATACTTGCGAGCCGTGGTTTGAAGTTGGGCGTAAGTTTGTTGAGATAAGGTTTGAGAGTAGGTTCTATCTTCTGCTGAGGTAGCTTTTAATCCTAAACTGGTTGCTCCTGACAAACCCTTCATAATCGATTTCCAGAAAGACTCAGCCGAGGTAGATTCTTGTTGCTGTAACCAGTGGATAAATTTGCGATACAGGGGCGGTTGGGGAAGTCGAGCGCTTATTCCTGTGATTTCTGCCTGGTAAAAAGCGATCGCGTCGCGAAAAACAATGGGCAAAGACCAGCCATCTAAAAGTAGATGATGGTGAGTCCATAAAAATCGCCATTTTCTCTCTTCAAGTTGGACTAACACGAGCCGCATTAAGGGTGCTATTTCGAGAGAAAAACCCTGCTGGCGATCTGTTTCTAGCAATTTAGCCCATTTCTTCTCAATTTCGTCTTCGGTGATGGCAGACCAATCTTGAGAAACAAAAGGCAAAATTACTTGTCGCTGGATTTGCTGCTGGGGTTGAGGTGAATCTCGCCAAATAAAAGCAGCACGCAGACTGGGGTGGCGATCAACACAGCACTGCCAAGCTCGTTGAAATGCTGCGATACCTACAATTCCCTCAATTTCACCAGTCAACTGCTGCAAATAAAGACCGTTTGAGGATTCGTAGTTGCTATGAAATAAAATTCCCTCTTGTACCGATGTCAGGGGATAAATATCTTCTACTTCTGTCAGAGTGGAAGTATATTCTTGCAAACGACTTGCTGTTAACAGAGCGAGTGAATGTTGATAAAAGTTATCTGCTAACTTTTCAATAGTTGCTTGACGATGTAAATTTTTGCTGTAGACAAAGCGGATTTGTAGTTTTCCGTTAACAATTAAACCAATAATTTCTAGTTGAAACGGACGTATTGCTTCTTGATCGCGAGAGAAGCCAGTATCTTCGTCAGCAGGAGAGAATGGTGCGGTTGTGGGAAAATTATCGTCGAATTGTCCTAAATAATTAAAGATGATCCCTTGAGGAATTGGCGGCAAAGTAGGAGCCAATTGCAGTTGGCAACTCAGTATTCCATAATCTAATCCGTTGTAGGGTAGTTTCTGAAACTGCTCTTTGACGGTTGCCAGGTTTACTAGGGGGTCATTGCTGCTTTTTTCTAATCGGAACGGGAAAAGGCAAGTGAACCATCCCACCGCATCAAAAACTTCAAGGTCGCTTAAATCACTATCTCGTCCGTGGCTCTCTAGGGCAATCGCCATCTCTGAGCGATTAGTCCAATCGGTTATTGCTGCTAGGAGTGCTGTTAATAAAACTTCCTGAATTCGGGCTTGGCAAGTGCGAGGCAGTTCGTAAAGTAAACTAGAGGTTTCTTGCTTGCTAAAATTACATTGAATTTCCCCGGCGGAAGCTTCTTTATTTTCTGACAAGGCGTCAGGAAAATCTAGAGGTAAAGAGGGATTATCTACTCTTTGTTGCTGCCAGAAATGCAAATTTTCTCGATCTTGGTAATTCTGAGTCAAATAATCGAGTCGCAAGGCCCATTGATGGAATCCGGCAAATTTGCTAGGTATGACCTCCTCAGACATAGCTAGGTCTTGTAAAATAACGCGCCAAGATACCCCATCTACAATTAAATGATGAATAATCAGCAGTAGTTTATCTTGTGTTTTAGTCTGAAAATGGACTACTCTAAATAAAGGCCCGCGTTCTAAATTGAGTTGAGCCTGAAATTTACTAGCGATCGTCGTAATTTGTGTTGGTATTTCTGCCTCGGAAATTGCTCTAAGATCGATCTTATCGAAACCAAATAAGTCTGATTCTGCTACTAATTGCTGTTTCCAGCCGTTGGCAGTTTTGGAGAATCGCAAGCTAAAGGCTGAGTGATTTTTGGCAATTTGCAGCAAAGTCTTTTCTAATCGATCAAGAGGGAATTGAGGTTTTAAATTTAGTAAAACTGCCTGATTCCAATGTGCGGGACGAATTAGAGACTGTTTAAAGAACCATTCTTGGATCGGGGTGAGGGGAATCTCGCCAGTAACAGGAATTGTCTGAGTATCGCCTACAGTCTGCGAGCGCCGGGTCTGTGTAGCTAGTTCCCCTATTCTCGAATGGTTGAATAAATCCCTTGGCGTAAAATAAATACCAATTGCACGAGCTTTGGCAACAATTTGCATGGCCAAGAGGGAATCTCCTCCAAGTTCAAAGAAATCGTCCTCGATACCGATCGGCGATATTCTCAGCACTCGTTCCCAAATTTCGCTCAAAATTCTTTGGGTTTCGTTTTGGGGTGCAATATAGTTTCTTTGCAGCGCCGTATTTTCTAATTCTGGGAGGGGCAAAGCATTTAAATCGATCTTGCCGTTGACAAGTAAAGGCCAATTCTGCAACGGTACGAACAGCGATGGCATCATAAAATCGGGAAGAACTTGCTTGAGTGCAGAACGCAATCTTACTTGCCAATTTTCGGGAGCTTGTTTTAGCTCTACATAAGCCACTAAGCGATTTACTCCTTCTTCTAAAACTACAGCCTTAACTGCCCCACGCAAGATCCAAGATTGAGCTTCGATCGCTGCGATAATTTCCCCAGGTTCGATGCGAAAACCCCTAATTTTCATTTGTCGATCCAAACGACCGAGAAATTCGAGCGTACCGTCAGGCAAATATCTGGCGCGATCTCCAGTTCGATACATCCGACTCCCATGGCGCTCGGAAAATGGATCGGGTAAGAAACTTACCGCACTGAGTTGGGGAGCATCGCAATAACCTCGAGCTAATTGCTCTCCAGCAACAAAAAGTTCGCCAGGAGTTCCGATCGGTAGGAGTTCGAGATTGGCGTCTAAAACGTATAAACGAGTATTGGGTACTGACTTGCCAATCGGGATAGTATCGGTATCTTCTCCCTCTCGACAAAAGTGATAAGCAACGTCAATAGTTGTTTCTGCTGGTCCGTAAAGATTGACTAAAGGAATGGGTAGAGTTGAGTGAAACTTTTGCCATACTCTTTGCTTGAGCGCTTCGCCGCCGCTAAATACCAATCTCAGGCTTGAACATCGAGGGAAGTTAGGTTCTTGCAGCAGAATTTCTAGCAGAGTAGGAACTACTTGTAACAAAGTTACTTTTTTGGCTTTGATCGTATTTATCAGATAGTTGCTATCTTGATGACCTCCGGGTTTGGCTATCACTAATTTAGCTCCAGTCATTAAAGCTGCCCAAAATTCCCACACAGAAGCATCAAAACTAAATGGAGTTTTTTGCAAAATTACGTCAGTTTTATCAACTGTAAAGGTTTTCACAAACCACTCCATATGCCGAGCTAAAGCATGATGAGAAATAGCAATCCCTTTGGCTCTTCCCGTCGAACCAGAAGTAAAAATGATATAAGCTGTATTTTCTCCCCGAATTAGTATGTCTAAGTTTTCTGCCGAATGGCTGGCAATTTCGTCCTGATGAAGATCTAAAGATATAACTCGATCTTTAGACTCATCCCCATAATCTACTGCTAGATTTGATCTGGTGAGAATAATTTTAATTTGAGCATCTGCAATCGTGACCTGGGTACGATCAGCAGGATAGTCGGGGTCGATCGGCACATAACAACCACCCGCTTTGACAACTGCCAGAATTGCCCACACCATCTCTAAAGAGCGTTCCAGACAGATGCCTACATTGCACTCGCTACCTACACCGCGATCGCGCAGCAATCTCGCCAATTGATTGGCTTTTTGGTTTAATTGGCTGGTCGTCCAGATTTCCCCTTCGTAAGCGATCGCTGGTAAATTTGGGTTTATGGCTGCAACTTGTGCGAAGATTTCATGCACCCTTTGAGTAGGTGGCGGGCTTAAGTCCAAGTCGAGATCGTCTCGAAGAATGACATTTTTATCTGCTGGAGTAATTATTTTTGCTGCGCTATAGTTAGCTTCTGGATTGGCAACTAAGTCAGCACACATTCTCGATACGTAATTGGCCATTGCCTCGACTTGACTTTCGTCAAATTCGTTGCCATCGTAAGTTATATTAAAATTCAGCCCTTGAGTGCTAACTTCTTCACTCCAACTGACGCTAAAAGGAATATTGGTTTCATCAAAAGATTGTGTCCCAATTAACTCCATCTCTGGAAAATCTACCAGTCCTTGATAAACGTGAAAGTGGACAAAGTTAAAAGAACTTTCATAAAGCGATTGATTGTGATGAATCCTTTGCATTTCTGCTAAAGGAAAGCGACGGTAAGGCATTAACTTTTGTTCGACGCTCCAAGTAGCACGAATCAAGTCAAGCCAAGAGCCTTTGGGAAGTTCGAGGCGAAAAGGAATAGTATTGAGGAACAATCCTAAAAGGCGATCGCCATCTGCAACTTCTGGTCTGCCATTAGTTACCAATCCTGTAACTACTTCATTTTCTCCCCCACAGAAAGAAAGAAGACGCAAATGAACTGCTAGCAAAATTGTTTTAATTGGAATTCCCAACTGACGAGCTAGCGATCGCAACTTCTGAGCAACTTCATCGTTTAAGGTGAGATTGATTTTACAGATTCCCGATTTCTTTGTTTCAGGGAGGCGCGGTAGCCTAGTAAAAGGAATCCCTGCCAGTTGTTTTTGCCAAAATTCTCTTTGTTTGGCGTCGGCAATAGCTTGTCGTTCTAAGGCAACAAATTTAGCGTAGGATAGGTTCCGTGGCAAAGGAGGGGTTAGGGGGACTTTGCCTTTGAGCAAATGAAAATATAAAGTGGTAAGTTGGGTAATAAAATTAGCCAGACTCCAACCGTCGAGAATAGCATGGTGTATGGCTAAAGTTGCTTGCACCAGATTGCGATCAAGCAGATGAAGGTGAAACCTCATTAATGGAGCTTTTTGCCAATCAAATTGAGTTTGACGTTCTTGGGTAATAAAGGATTGCAAGTAGTTTTCCCGTTCCGATTCGCTCTGAGAGATTAAATCTGCAAATTGAATCTTGGCTGAGACTCGATCAAGAATTACTTGCAATGGCTGGCTGAATTCTCCCAGATAAAGGGCTGTCCGCAAAATTGGATGTTTTGCTAACATTTGATCGTAGGCCTGCTGCCATATTTCGAGGTGAAAAGGAATGCGAATCCGAAAACTAAAAACGTCGTTGTAGGCAGTTGCTTTTGCAGTGTAATTGCTATGAAAGAGCATCCCAGCTTGCAATTGTGCTAAGGGATAGGCATCTACTACACCCATCTTTTCAAGTTGGGCTCTATCTTCGGGAGCAATTTGCGTGAAAGGTTGCTCTTGTTCGAGCTTATTGATCGCAGCTTTTTCTGCTTCTGGGGTAATTGCTGAGGCTAAATTAGCCAGTACGGGAAAAGAAAATATTTGTGAAAGTTCTACCTTTAATCCTTCTGCTTCTGCTAAAGAACAAACTCGAATGCTGCGGATCGAATCCCCTCCTAAGACAAAATAATTATCAAAGCGTCCTACTTTGGTTACTCCCAGAACTTTTTGCCAGATTTGAGCTAGTATTAGTTCTTCTTGAGTGACTGGAGCGACAAAAGTCGTGTTGAGATTGGCTCTATCCATCTCAGGATCTGGTAGTGCTTGACGATCAACTTTGCCATTAGCTGTGAGGGGCAATCGCTCTAAATAGACAAAATAAGAGGGAATTGCGTAATCTGGTAGGTGCTGCTGAAGACGATCGCGCAAACTTTCAATCGTGGGTTTACTGTCGGTCGAGCAAACTAAATAAGCAATTAAATGTTTTTCGTTATTTGCATCGCTGCGAACCACAACGATGTTTTCTTTTACCTCAGAAACCCTAGCGATCGCCGCTTCGATCTCGCCAATTTCGATCCGAAAACCGCGAATTTTGACTTGTCGATCAATCCTGCCTAAATACTCTAGATCACCGTCGGGAAGAAAGCGACCTAAATCTCCAGTACGATATAAACGCCCTTTAACATCTCCAGAGAAGCGATCGGGCAGGAAGCGTAAAGCATTTTCTTTTGGTCGATTGAGATAACACCGCGCCACTCCAGCTCCTCCGACATACATTTCTCCGGCTACCCCTGGAGGCAGAAGGTTACCATCGGCATCGGCGACATAAAGGGAAATATCTGGAATTGGCTTGCCGATGACGCTAGCTGAGGTATTTTCTACATCTTGATGGCTAATCGGGCGATAGGTAACGTGTACGGTAGTTTCAGTAATGCCGTACATATTCACGAGATGTGTTTTGGCTTCGCCGTGGCGCTCAAACCAGGGTTGGAGAGTAGATAAATTGAGCGCTTCACCGCCAAAGATAATCAAACGCAAAGTAGTCGGTTCTAAAGTTGGTAACTGCTCTTCGGCTAGCAATAATTGCACGAATGCCGATGGAGTTTGATTGAGTACGGTAACTTGACGATCGCGAATGAGTTCTAAAAAGCGTTTCGAGTCGCGGCTAACTTGATAGGGTATAATCTCTAAACGCCCTCCGTAAAGCAACGCTCCCCAAATTTCCCAGACAGAAAAGTCGAACGCACAGGAATGGAAAAATGTCCAGACATCTTGGCAATCGAATTCAAACCAATGTTCCGTACTGCTAAACAAACGGGTAACGTTATTTTGCGTGATGAGTACTCCTTTTGGTTTGCCGGTGGAACCGGAGGTGTAAATTACATAAGCACCGTTTTCTGATTGCAGAGATGCTGTTACAACTGGTTCGCTACTTACTTGTTTGTAGGGGGCATTTTTTTGATCGAGACAAATTGCCGATACGGATTTTGGCAGTAGAGAAGCAAATGCGGTAGAAGTGAGAATTAGTTCTGCTTGGCAATCAGAAACGATAAATTCAATTCTTTCTTTCGGATAAGCGGGATCTACTGGAATGTAAACCCCCCCTGCTTTAACTACGCCGAGCATGGCTACAATTAGTTCCCAAGAGCGTTCTAAACACAGAACTACTCGTTTTTCTGGTTCTATGCCTTGTTTTTGCAAAAAGCGAGCAATTTGGTTAGAAAGAATGTCTATTTCTTCATAAGTAAGATTGTCTTCTTCCCAAGCAAGGGCAACTCGATGGCTATATTTGCTAGCAGCAGTAGCAAAACGACTCGTTAAAGTTGCCCCCGCGCTTCTAATTTCTGTCTGGGGTTTAGCTGCAACGGGAAGTTCCCTCGAAGGAAAAAGGGACAAAGAACTTAAAAGCCCTTCATTATTATTTGCAGCATTAATTAAAAGATTCTTCCAGTGTTGTAGGAGTAGTTCCATTCCTACCGGATCGAAACTTTCCGATCTGTAAGTTAATTTAAATAACAGTTCGTCTCCTGGAATTACTACCACAGTGAGGGGATAGTGGGTAGTTTCCCAAAAAGATATCTCTGCCACATCCAAACCAAAATCTTCTGCTTTTAAAGATTTATCGAAGGGAAAATTTTCAAAGGCCAGCAGACTTTCAAATAGTGGTTGTCCCCGAGGTACGTCGCTCCATTCTTGAATATTCGAGAGACTGGAGTACTCAAACTGACGCATTTCCACTTGCTTTTGTTGCAGCATTTGTAACCATTGATCGAGTCTTTCTGCTCCAGAGACTAAAACTCTTAATGGCAAAGTATTAATAAACGGACCAACAGTTCTTTCTATCCCCCTCAGATCCGTCGGTCTTCCTGCCACTATAATCCCAAAAACAATATCCTCGTTGCGGCTGTAACGGTTAAGCAAGATAGCCCAGGTCCCTTGAATAATCGTGTTTAAGGTAACTTGACAATGACGAGCTAATTTTTGGATTAAAGCAGTTTCAGCAGGATCTAATTTTAGTTTCAGTTCCGCTTTGCTTCGCGAAGTGGTTTGTTGTCTGGCTGGCATCATCATTAAAGGAGTATGACTGCTAAATCCTTTTATATAGCTGCGCCAAAAATTTTCTGCATCCTGGGGATTTTTTTGTTTTAACCAGGCCAGAAAATCTTTGTAAGGGCGAACTGGTGGCAAAGAAATATCTTTTCCTTGCTGTACTGCTTGATGTAAGTGCAAAAACTCCTGCATTAATGGGGTTTGCGACCATCCATCGAGAAGCAAATGATGGTGACTCCAGATTAATTGCCAAGATGTTTGGTTCAGACGAATCAAACTAACTCGCATCAATGGAGGTTGATCGAGTACGAATCCTCTGCGGCGATCTGCTGCTAAAAAATCCTCTAAGCGCTTATTTAAATCTGTTTGGTTCAAACCGCTCCAGTCTTGTTGCTCTATCTGAAAAGTCAGATCCCTGAACAATACTTGTACTGGTTCTTTTTGTCCTTTGATGATGATCGCGGTTCGCAAAATCTGATGGCGATCAACTAAGGTTTGCCATGCCTGATTGACCGCATCTACAGAAACATTTCCTTCTAAGCGGCAATTTAATTGCTGAAAATAAACCGCAGATTCAGGTTCGTAAAGAGAATGAAATAGCAAACCTTTTTGTAAAGGAGTTAGAGGCAGAATATCTTCGATTTTTTCTTTTAAGTTTACGTTCATAATTTTTTTAGTTAATTATCTAGATTTTCCAGAATAGAATTTAGTTCGCTATCGCTCAGTTCCACTAAAGAAAAATCGCTGACGCTATAAGAATCAGAGCTACAGTTGACGCTTTCTAAATAAAAACCAAGGCGGTCGAGATAATTTAGCGCTAGGTCCTCGATAGTTTCAGAGCGATATATATTATGACTATAGTACCAATTCACTTGTAGAGATTCATTTTGAATGAAAGCATTAACAGCTAAAAGATGGGGCAGTTCTTGTCTTGCAAACATCCCCGCGACCGTGGGAGCATTGCTGAGTTGAAAAAATTTACTATTCTTTTGTGTACTATCTATTTGTCCGAGATAATTAAAACTTATTTGAGCTTTTTGTCCGCAAAGTTTTTCTCTGACGCTCGGATCTGAAGACAAATAACGCAGCATACCGTAACTTTGACCGGAATGGGGAATAGCTCGCATTTGTTCTTTGACTTGTTTGAGCAATTGCTCTTGGTTAGTGTTTTTTGTCCCTCGCAAGAGAACGGGATAAAGGGAGGTAAACCAACCTACAGTTCTAGATAAATCAAGTTTGCTGCCAAGATCCTCGCGACCGTGACTTTCTAAATCTATTAACAAATTATCGCAACCGTTCCATTGGGTTATGGTAACAAGGAGGCTAGCAAGGAGGATCTCTTGTATAGTGGCACGATAATTAGTAGTTGCCTCCGTTAGTAAAGCTCGGGTGCGATTGCCCGACATTTGTACCGATGCAATAGCCAGGCTATCTACTGTATTCTTTCCCCGAATTTGACGATCAACTGGCAGAGTACTATGAGAATGGGAGATTTGCTCTTGCCAAAATGAAATATCTGCTGCAATTTCTGGTGAATTAGCCAGTTTTTCTAGGCTGGTTGTCCACTGTCGGTAAGAAGAAGTACGAGGAGGTAAAGAAACAGGTTCACCCAGTAAGGCTGACTTGTAAGCTCGCTCGAAATCTTCCCCCAGAATGCGCCAGGAGACAACATCTACAATTAAGTGGTGGGCAAGTAGATAAAGTACGTTGCCATATTCTTGCAGGTTTTTGGCATAAAGAAGCCGTAGTAAAGGAGGACGATCCAGACTAAAAAGTGTTTGTTCTTCTGCTACAGTCTTTTCGAGTAACTCGGCTTGCCTATCAAACGGACAAAGAGCGAAGTCCTCAACCCGCAAAGGAGGTTTTGCCGCAGGGACGGAGTAAGATTGTTGCCATACCTTCCCATTCCAGACAAACTGCAATCTGAAGATATCGTGATGGGCGATCGCATTTGCTAAAGCTACTTGCAATGCAGCTAGATCGAGCGGCTCTTTCGCTTCTAGGGCTAGGGGTTGGTTCCAGTGATGGGGATGGGGTAAGTTGCGCTCGAAAAACCAACGTTGAATTGGCGCGAGGGGAACTTTACCCGTTACGGGTTCGGATATTACTACTTGCTTACTCAGGGAGCGAGCAACCTCTGCCAGTCTGCTGAGGGTCTTAGTCTCAAAAATATCTCTGGGGTCGATCTCTAATCCGGCTTCGCGAGCGTGAGAAACAATTTGCAAACTAATAATTGAGTCGCCGCCAATCTCAAAAAAGTTGTCTTCTGGATGCACTGCTTCTTTTCCAAGCACTTCAGCCCAGATTTGTGCCAGGATCTGCTCTGTTTGGCTGTTAAATGTTGCTGGTTTAACGGCGGGCAGTTCGGGGCACTTCAGTGCCTTCCGGTCTATCTTGCCGTTGGGAGTTAGGGGCCATTCCTCGACAAATACTACCGTGCTAGGCACCATATACGAGGGCAAAATTTCAGATAAATGGGTTAAGACTTTGGAAGTGGTAGTCTCTACTCGAGGGAGAGCATATGCTACTAATTGGGGTTTTCCGGGTAAGTCTTCTCGCAGAAGTACGACCGCACTATCTACTTTTTCGTAACCTAGCAAAGCTGCTTCAATTTCTCTTAGCTCTATGCGATGTCCGCGCAATTTGACCAGATTGTCCTGGCGACCCAAAAAGCGAATGTTGCCAAAGTGATCGCTAACGCCCATATCTCCAGTGCAGTAAAGACGCTCTCCAGCTTCTGTAGAGAAAGGATGGGGAATAAAAGCAGCTGCGGTTAAATCTGGTCGGTTCCAGTAGCCTCGAGCTAAGGCAATTCCGCCAATATATATTTGCCCGGGAACTCCAACAGTCACTGGTTCTAAATTAGAGTCGAGCAAGTACATTTCAACGTTAAATATCGCTCTGCCAATACTGGGTTCTCCGACTAAATCGCTACAATCGACAAGACTGGCACAAACTGTTGCTTCTGTAGGCCCGTAAGCGTTAAAGATGCGGCAATCCTTTTCCTTGCTCCAACGCTCCAGTAAGTTCCCTGAAGCAGCTTCGCCAGCTATGATCGTGGTTTTTAACTCTGGTAAATCCTCTGGCTTAATGGCAGCTAGCAGGGATGGTGGGAGGGTAATATGCGTGATTTTCCAGGCGGTTAAGGCTTGCCATAGTGCCGGACTAGGCGATCGGTAGGCTTTGTTTTTCATATATAGGGTTGCTCCCGCACCCAAAGCCATGAAAATCTCCGAAATTGCCGCATCGAAACTTACCGAAGCGAATTGGTAAATTCGACTTGCTGCGGTTACCTCAAAAGCCTCAGTTTGCGATCGCACTAGATTTTGAACCCCTGCATGAGTAACCATCACTCCTTTGGGTTTTCCTGTGGAACCGGAAGTATAAATTAGATAAGCAAGATGAGAAGCAAAAATTGGTAAGTTGAGGCGAGTTACTTGTCTATTCCAGTCAATTTCGGCTAAATTAATCACTTTGTCTGCATCTACTTGGAAAAACCCCTTGGTTTCTCGATCGCTTATAAATAGTTCTACTTGACAATCTTGTGAGATCCATTTCAACCGTTCTGGGGGATAGTTGGGATCTAGGGGCAAAAATGCTGCTCCAGCTTTTAGAACTCCCAACATCCCGACAATAAAATTAATTGACGAATTTAGATACAATCCCACCACCGATTCGTAGCTAATTCCTCGCTCTCGCAATTGGGAAGCTAGTAGGTTAGCGCGTTGTTCCAATTCTTTGTAAGTAATAGATTCATCCTCAAACACCAGTGCTGTAGCATCTGGATTAAGCTCAACACGCTCTTCAAAAATTTGATGGGCTCCTTGAAAATCTCCCCAACCAATCTTCGGTCCGTTTCCTAGGGCGATCGCTTCCTGTTTCTCTGTCGTTGATAACAGCTCGATGACACCCAGATGAGAGTGGGGATTTTCAGCCAGTTGCAACAGTAGATGCTTCAATCTTTGCAGCATGGTTTTGGCTGCTGCTGCAGATAAGAATTTGGTTTCATAATTCAGTCTCAAAACCAACCCATTATCTGGAAGAAAAGCGATAGTTAATGGGTAATTGGTTCTCTCGTAAAACTGAATATTGTCTACTTGCAAATCATCACCTTGGGTTTTTAAAGACTGATCTATAGGGTAATTTTCAAAGACTAAAATACTTTCAAATAGAGGTTCCCCAGCCGGAAATCCAATGGTCTGATGGATATGTGTCAATTTGCTATGTTCATATTCGCGCATCTGCAAATGGCGCTGTTGAATCTCTTGCAACCAATCAGTAACAGTCAGTGTGGGGTTAAAGCGCACTCGCAGGGGTAAAGTATTAATAAATAGACCCACCATATTCTCAATATCACCCAATTCCGGCGGGCGTCCAGAAACGGTGACACCAAACAATACATCTTCTCCTGCACCATATTTGTGTAAAATCAGCGCCCAGGCTCCTTGAGCTAAAGTATTCAGGGTCAATCGCTGTTTTTGCACCATCTTTTGCAAGCTAGCAAATTCTTTCTCACTCAGATGTAAATCTGCTTTATCATAGGGGCGTTGATTTTCTATTACCTCTGCATCTTTAAGGAAACTAGATAATAAACGTGTTGGTTTATCAATACCTGCGAGGTTTTCCCGCCAGAATTGTTGTGTTTGCTGCTCATCTTGGGATACTAGCCACTGGATGTAATGACGGTAAGGGGTAACAGGAGCTAGGGAGGGGGAAACTCCTTGGAGTATGGATTGGTAGATAATCAGGACTTCTTTAAACAGGATTGGTAAAGACCATCCGTCCACAAGTATATGGTGATGGTTCCATACCCACTGCCAAGTGTTATCATCTAAGCGCATAATGGCAAAACTCATTAAAGGCGCTTGGTCTAACACAAATCCCTGCTTGCGTGTGGTGGTGAGATATCGGTTTAGTTCATCTTCTTGCAACTGGGGGGATAAATCACGCCAATCATATTCAATAATCCCAAACTCAACAGATTTGTTGACAATTTGCACGGCTTGTTTTTGACCAGACCACACAAAAGCACTGCGAAGTACGGGATGTCGTTCCACAAGAGTTTGCCAAGCTAGATTAAAAGCAGCAACATCTTTTAATCCAGTGATTCTTCCTATACCTTGTTCAAAATACACTCCATCTTCTGAGGAATACACTGTATGAAACAGCATTCCCTCTTGCATGGGGGAAAGAGGATAAATGTCTTCCAAATTCGGAAACTTGGCTTCTAGGTGAGAGAGGGAAGATTGCTCGATATGAATCAGGGGAAAATCTGAGGGTGTATATCCTCCTACACCAGGTTCTGTACAATGTGCAAGAATTGCTAGCAGATTTTGTTGAAAGCCTTGTGTCCACTTATTAATAGTTTCTTGACGATGTAAATGAGAACTGTACAACCAATTAACCTGGAGTTTCCCATTAACTACAATGGCAATAATGTCAAGTAAATGGGGACGTAAACCGTTGGGGTCATGTAAAAGTCCAGTATCTTCATTCTGAAGTAAGCGAAATAAATCATTTCCTTGCCAATTGTCCCCGCGCACCTGACCGAGATAGTTACAGCTAATATCCCCAACACAGGCAAGAGTTAATTCATCAGTAGTTTCTCTATTTTGCAAATATCTTAAAAGACCGTACCCCAATCCTCGTCTGGGTACAGCACGCATTTGTTCTTTTACCCTGGTGAGCAAAGTTTGATGATCGTTGCACAATGAGAGGTCAAGGCGCAAAGGATAAAGTGCTGTAAACCAACCGAGGGTATGAGATAGCTGCACATCATTGGTTAGTTCTTCTCTTCCGTGAGCTTCCATCATCACCTGGATAACTTCGTTTCCAGCCCAATTGGAAATTGTCTGACTCAAAGCCGCAACCAGCAACTCTTCCGGAGAGGTACGGTAAGCTTTGTGGGCTTGGGTAAGAAAATTATTGGTATCTGCTTCTGTAAACTCTAGCGCTATAGTTTTCACAGAAGACTCTAAATTACTGCTGCGATCGCCAAAATCTAATGGGAGTTGGAACTGGGTATCCTTAATCATCGCCAACCAAAACTTTTGTTCTTGCTGGATAGATCGGGAGTGAGTAAAAGATTGGAGAAAATTACTCCAATGTTGAAAAGAACTTGTGGGTAGTGTCAGAGATTTGCCCTTAATTGCATCCCCTAAATCTTCCAGGAGGATGCGCCAAGAAACACCATCAATAATCAGGTGATGAATCACAATCAACAGCCGATGGGGGCGTTTTCCTCCCAATTGAAACAGAATTGCACCTGCTAATGGTCCTTGACTCAAATCTAGGGATTGTTGCAGGCGATCCCAATGTGACTGCATCGTTATATTCTGTTCTTGCTGGCTCTGAGCGCTTAAATCAATGCTTTCCCAGGCAAAACTCCAGTCATTTTCAGTATAAAATTGTCGCCAGCCATCAGCTTGTTGCTGGAACCGTAACCGAAAAATATCATGATGCAAGGAAACTGTTTTGATGGCTTTTTGGATGACTTGCACATCCAGGGATTGATTCACCTCTAAAAGCACTGCTTGATTCCAATGGTTGGGGTTGGGAATGTTAAGGTCAAAAAACCATTTTTGAATGGGAACCAGAGAAGTTTCACCGCCAACTTTTTCAGAAATAGACGCAATAGATTCTAATCTTTTCACCACTAAAGCGAGTTCTTTGACACGCTGTTCTGCGAATATATCTTTTACTTTCATTTCCCAGCCTTGACGGCGCATTTCTGTAACCACCTGCAGAGCTAGAATTGAGTCGCCCCCCAATTCAAAGTAATTATCTTCAACCCCTACAGCATCAATACCTAGAACTTTCTGCCAAACTTGACAAATTATTTTTTCTGCTGCTGATTGTGGGAGTACCAGGATACCTTTAGCAACACCATGACTCCAATCCGGTGTCGGTAGTGCTTTACGATCGACTTTACCCTGAGCGGTTAAAGGCATTTCATCGAGAAACACAAAAGCCGCTGGAATCATGTAGTCTGGCAACGATTCTTTTAAACTAGCTCGTAAGTCGCTAGATTCAGGGGGAGCACCGTTAGGAACAACATAGCCAACCAGACGTTTATCATCTTCGTTTTGCGAGTAGGCGATCGCTACAGCTTCCGAGACTTGGGGAATCGCTGCTAGTGCTGCTTCTATTTCTCCCAGTTCAATCCGGAAACCCCGTACTTTCACCTGTTGGTCGCTGCGTCCCAGATACTCTAAGTCACCATTTCTTAAACGCCTAGCTAAATCACCAGTACGATAAAGTCTAGCTCCAGGTTTCTCACTAAAAGGGTGAGGGACAAAACGTTGTGCTGTTATCTGCGGCTGGTTAAGGTAGTTTCTAGATACCCCTATACCGCCAACATACATTTCTCCTGGAACTCCCAATGGTACTGGTTCGAATTGTTCGTCCAGTATATATAGGGATAAATCGGGAATCGGGGTTCCAATCACACTCCCGCAATTTTCTGCAATATCTTTTAGCTCAATGGGGCGATAGGTAACGTGTACGGTAGTTTCTGTAATCCCATACATATTAATCAGGCGCGGGGACTGATCGCCATAGCTTTCAATCCAAGGACGTAAGCTTTGTAACTCTAAGGCTTCTCCACCAAAAATCACTGCGCGCAAGGCTAATTGATCGCCTGCTTCTTTTTCAACGCGAATTAATTGGCGAAAAGCAGAAGGTGTTTGGTTGAGTACTGTTACATTGTTGGAACACAGCAATTCGTAGAAGCTTTGAGGATCTCGACTTATGCAGTAGGGGACAATTACAAGCCGTCCGCCAAAAAATAAGGCTCCCCAGATTTCCCAGACAGAAAAGTCAAAAGCAATGGAGTGGAAATTAGTCCAGACATCATTTGCATTGAAGTGATACCAAAATTTAGTGGCTGCAAATAAACGAACCACATTTTTATGCTCAACTAAAACTCCCTTTGGTCGTCCAGTAGAACCAGAAGTGTAGATCGTATAAGCCAAATTATCTGAACATATCCCAACATCAAGATTCTCCTGACTGTGTTGCTCAATCGTCTCCCCATCTGTATCTAAACAAACCACTTGTGCGTGCTTTTGTGGCAAAGATTCGAGTAAAGACTGCTGAGTTAACAACACCTCAACACCCGAATCCGCCAACATATAATTCAACCTTTCTTGGGGATAATTGGGGTCAAGTGGTACATATGCACCCCCAGCCTTAAGTATCCCCAATAGTCCTACTACCATCTCAATAGAACGTTCTACACAAATACCCACCAGCACCTCTGGTCCGACTGCCAAACCTTGCAGGTGATGTGCTAGTTGGTTGGCTCTTTGATTTAATTGCCGATAAGTTAACTGCTCCTTCTCAAACACCACTGCTATAGCATCTGGTGTGTTCTCTACCTGCTGCTCAAACAACTGATGAATACATTTATCAGTTGGATATTCCTTTGCAGTATCATTCCACTCGGTTAACAACTGGTGACGTTCGGCTGCAATCAACAGGGGTAATTCACTTACCTTTTGTTGGGGATTTTCTACAATCGCTGACAACAAGTTCTGGAAATGACCGGCCATCTGTTCAATAGTTGACCCATCAAATAAGTCAGTGTTGTACTCCCATTGACCCACCAATCGCTGGTCAGTTTCGGCGATCAATAGTGTTAGATCGAACTTGGCAGTTGTGTTTTCTATATCTAACTTACTCAAAGTCACACTAGGCAATTCTACTTTACCAATGGGTGCATTTTGCAACACAAACATCACCTGGAACAAGGGAGAATGACTTAAATAACGTTGTGGTTGTAATGCTTCTACTACTTTTTCAAAAGGCACATCCTGATGTTCGTAGGCTTTTAGTGTGGTTTTCCTAACTTGTGCAAGTAGGCTCTCAAAACTAGGATTATCTTCAAAATGGGTTCTCAACACCAAGGTATTTACAAAAAAGCCGATCGACGACTCAATTTCAGTGCGGTTGCGATTGGCAATCGGAGAACCAATTAAAATATCTGATTGACCACTGTAACGATATAGTAAAGTGGCAAATGCCGCTTGCAGGGTCATAAATAGGGTACTATTCGACTTACGAGACAGGGTTTGCAACTTCTGGGTTAGATCGGTATTTAAAGTAAAACTTTGAGTAGCACCTCGGTAAGTTTGTACGCTTGGACGAGGGCGATCGGTAGGTAATTGTAAGAATTCTGGCGCACCTGCTAAATGCTCTTGCCAATAATTGAGTTCAGTTTCTAGGACTAAGCCACTCAACCATTGTCTTTGCCAAACTGCAAAGTCTGCATACTGAATAGGTAATTCTGGTAAGGGTGATGGTTCTCCTGCACAAAAAGCTTGATATAAACTAGATACTTCTTGGATTAATACTCCAATTGACCAAGCATCAGAGATAATGTGGTGCATTGTTAGTAACAATACATATTCTGTGGCATCTAACTGCAACAAACTACACCTGATGAATGGTGCTATTTCTAAGTCAAAGGGGGTAATTGCTTCTTGTTGTACTAACTGCTGTAGTAAAGTTTGGCGTTCTTTTTCTGAGTGTTGTTGTAAGTTCACCACATTTATGTTTGTGGTGGCTTCTGGGTGAATTACCTGTATTGGTGTGCCATTCACAGTTTGGAAGCTAGTGCGTAGTACTTCGTGGCGGCGTACTATTTCTGATAATGCTTGTTGCAGGACTTGTAAGTTGAGATTACCCTGCAGAAGAAATGCCCCAGAGGTTTTGTAGAAGGGATTATTGGTTTCTAATTGATCCAAAAACCATAACCGTTGTTGGGCAAAAGACAAGGGAACTGAGTCATGATTGCTCCTTTTGGGGATTTCCTCGTATTGCGGAGTATTAAGATATTTATTATTTTTCTTATTTTTAAGTTTTAGTTCTAGTAAAGCCCGCTTTTCTGGTGAAAGACTAGCAATTTTTTGGTTAATACTGTTCATACCTAATAACTATTAATTCTCTGTACAGGACAAAAAGTTGCAAGTAAAACGGAAAAGGCATTTCATAGGAATAACTATAAGCTAAAAAAAGTTGTTAATAGTAAAGGCTATTAACAACCTCGACCTTCACCTATTAGTTCTGTACTAATAACTGGTTTTCTTGGGCTAGTATCCGTTGTGCGTCTTCATCTGATAGTTCTTCCAATTCAACTAACAAGTCGGCAATATCTTCATCCTCTGCATCCTGAAGTTGTAATTGAGTTATAGCCTCAGCTAATCCCGCTACAGTTGGTGATTCAAAGATTTGTGGTATGGATAGTTCAACAGAGAATGTTTGCCTTAAACGAGAAGTGACCTGGGTTGCCAGTAGAGAATGTCCTCCCAATTCAAAAAAGTTGTCGTGGATACTTACATTTTGTACACCTAGAACAGCAGCAAATATATTGGCTATTATTTCTTCATTTTGCGTGCGTGGCGCTATGTATTCCTTGACTCGCGTAATTTTACCATCAGGTGCAGGTAAGGCTTTTATGTCTATTTTGCCGTTGGGTGTTAGGGGTAAAGCGTCTAAGATGACAAAACTACTGGGCACCATGTATTCTGGTAGCTTTAAAAAGATGAATTCACGTATTTCTGTGGGGGTAACTGTCCGATCTATAGTAACTATATAAGCAACTAGGCGTTTGTCACCAGAAGTATCTTCTGTGGCAATAACTACAGCTTGTTGAACTTGAGGGTGGGTATTGACGACAGCTTCGATTTCTCCCAGTTCGATGCGGAAGCCACGAATCTTTACCTGGTGGTCTATGCGACCAAGAAACTCAATATTACCGTCAGGCAAATATCTAGCCAAATCTCCAGTTTTATATAACTTTGAATTATGGAAGGGATTGGGGATGAATTTTTCTTGGGTTAGTTCTGGATGATTAAGGTATCCTCTGGCCAAGCAATCACCTCCAATGTGTAATTCTCCACAAAACCCAATAGGTAATGGTTGGAGCTGTTTATCTAAGATGTATATTTGGGTGTTGGCGATCGGGCGACCGATGGGTAATATAGGGGAACTCAGAGGCAGGGAGTTTTGCTCCAGAGCATAGGTGAGTACCCCTACAGTAGCTTCTGTAGGTCCGTAATGGTTAATAATATTACAATTATGAGATTGAACTTGGATTGTCTCTATCCAATCTGAACTAGATGCTTCACCACCAAGGATAAGTGTTTTACTCGGCAGAACGGATGCAGCGGAATCTAATGATGCTTGTAGAGATGCTAAATGCGAGGGGACGATTTTGAGATAGCCAATATCATAACGGCTAAAATACTCGCTCAGAGCATTTGGGTCAAAGACTTTTTCTTGAGAAATTACGTGAAGACAACCACCTGTCAATAAACAAGGAAATATTACAGTGTTGCCCAGGTCTGCACTAATTGTAGACACCAAAGCAAAGTTACTCCTGGGCTCAATATTTATCGTTGCAATAATACTACAAACATAGTTTACAAGTGATTTGTGTTCAATAGCAACACCCTTAGGTTGTCCAGTAGAACCAGAAGTGTAGATCGCATAAGCCAAATTATCTGACTTCACCAATGCTTGAAGATTATCCCCACACTTTTGTTCAATCACCCCCCAGTCATCATCCAGACAAACTACCGTTACCTGGGATTCTGGTAGAGTTGCAAGTAACGACTGTTGCGTCAATAACACATCAACACCAGAATCAGCCAACATATAACTCAACCGTTCTTGGGGATAATTGGGATCGAGGGGTACGTATGCACTGCCAGACTTTAAAATTCCTAACAATCCCACCACCATCTCAAGAGAGCGTTGCAGGCAAATCCCCACCAATCCATCCGACCCGACTCCCAAGCTTTGCAGATGAGCTGCTAGTTGGTTGGCTCTTTGATTCAATTGATGGTAAGTCAATTGCTGGTTCTCAAACACTACTGCTATAGTATCTGGTGTTTTTTCTACCTGCTCTTCAAATAACTGATGGATACACTTATCTTTGGGGTAATCGCAACTCGTAGCATTAAATTGGAGCAAAATTTCCTCTCGCTCAACGTCGCTGAGAATTCCTATTTTTTCAATAACCGTATCAGGACAATTCAAAATACTGGATAATAAGGTTTCAAACTGTCCGGCTAGGCATTGAATATAATCTTCATCAAATAACTTGGAATCGTAATATAGCTGTGCAACCAAATTGTCCTGATTTAAAGTCAAACTGAGTTTGACTTTAAATTTGTCGAAACATATGTCATGTTTAACGATGGAAAAGTAAATATTATCGGCAATATGATTGTCTAGTTTATTGAAGTCAAAAGCGAAGGGAATAAAAGCAGTATTGATATAACTTTTGTTTTCATCAACGATTAACTCCCATCCAAAACGTTCTTGCCAGAAATAAACATTATCTAATTCTAACTGTATCTGCTTAAGAATATCCTCAAACAATAAGCCTTCTTGCAAATTAGATATGAGTGGTACGTATCTCGCTAACAACCCAACAGAATCTTGCAATTCTTCAAACTTTCGATTTTCACAACCAACTCCAACAACTACTTTTGATTGTTGAGTTATACGCCACAGAAGTAATTGCCAACAAGCCAGGAAAAACGTATCAATTTTAACTTTCTTTTTTTGAAGAAATTCTGAAATTTGCTCTACTTGAATATGGCTAATAGTAAACTTCAAATAACGAGGTTCAAATCCAATTTTCCGAGAAAATTGTTTTTCAAAAGGCAGTTTTATACTTAAATAATCAATAATATTATGCTTGCTCCAGTAACCTTTCGCAAGAACTAGTTCTTCATCTCCATCATCAAGTAATTGATTTTGCCACTCGGATATATCTGCGTACTGCAACACTTCGTCAAGAATTTCTTCCCCTTTTAAGTGAGCGCTATAATAACTGCTAATTTTTAGTACTAAATTATCAAGTCCCTTAATATCAACATATAGGGCAGGCAGGTTGAGCACTAATAGTGATTCTTCCTCAGAAAGAGTCACCAATACAGCATGAAAAAGTAAGTTCTGGGAAAAATCAAGGGGAATTTGCCTATATTCTCTCAACAAAAACTCTAGTTGAGTCAATTGTACTTCTAATTCTATTCCCGTGTAATCGTACTCAGTAAAATTAAAAGTAGCATCAGGAGAGATAACCTGTAATGGTAAAGTCATTCCAGACACGCGATTGAAAGTAGTGCGGAGAATCTCATGATTCACTATTGCTTGTTCAATCGCAGCTTTTAAAGCATTTGACTCGATTTTGCCCTTGATTTGTACAGCACACTGGGCACGATACGGAAGATTTGGTGAAGAGTCTTGCAGTTTCCAAAGGTGTTTTTGTTGGGATGATAATTCAAAGCCTTCAATCATTGTCATAGTTTTTTATCCTCTGCTATGAAAAAACCTGTGTTATGAAAAAATGTTTTCGCTACTAATCATTTCCCCCATTGCCACTACAATTTTGCGCGAACCAACATAAGGATTACGTCCATGCGCATTCAGCATATTGTCAAGCATTAATATGTCTCCTTGCTGCCAAGGGAAACATACTTTAGCTTCTTGATAAATTGAGCTAATTTCCGCCATTACTGAATCTTCAATCGGAGAGCCATCACCGTAATAGACATTACGCGGCAGATTCTCTTCTTTAAGCATTGACAATAAGGATTCGCGAACTGCTGCTTCCAGGCTTGAGACATGGTGCAACTGCAGCTGGTTAAAAAATAGTTGCTCACCAGTCTTCGGATGCCGAACAACTGCTGGTCGAACCTGGCGCGTTCTCAGACCATTATCTGAGAACCATTCGCAGTCGATTCTCGCCTGACGACAATAGTGTTCCACCATAACTTTGTTACTAGTATTAAAAAAGTCTTGCCAGCTTACGTCTAAACCTACGTAGTTGCGGACATACATTAACTGCTTTTGCTCGAATCTTTCTCGCAGTTTTGAGTCAAGCAGTTTAAATACTTCTCTACAGTCAACAATTGGTGTTTCTCCTCCTTCTTGGGCTGGTTTTACGCAGAAGAACAAGATTTTCTGCGGCCAACAGTGCATATGCGAACTTTCATTATGAAATAAGATAGCTTGGTTTTGAGGGTAGGGAGTAGAACCGTAAACTTTACCGGAAACTCCTTCCCGAGGCAAATCGCCATACTCACCAAATAATGTTGGACAAGCCGCCTCAGCAAAACCTTCAAAATCAACCGCAGAATTGACTTTGAAATTACGGAACAGGATGGCTCCATAGTGCAGCAGCTTGGCTTCTATAAAGTCTCGGTTACTCTTAGCCCATTGGGCAATATCTAGTCCATCAATTACGGGTTGAACAACAAGAGGCATTGCGTGTTGGGGGGAAATAAAGTCGGTTTCAACTAATTTCTCTGAAGATAAACCCACAGCCCGACGCTTGGAATTTTTTAATTGAGGCAACCCGGATGCTTTTAGTTGTGAATTTTGTTCTTTCATTGTTCGAGTTGAGTTTTTCTACATGAGACATATCCGAAAACAATCAAAGCCTTTCTGTGATTAGTATGTAGCCCGTAAATGCAATTATCTTAACTTAGTGACTCTGTACGATAAAATAAGGCTTTGAGATATTTACTGTTGATAATTAGGTAAAAATATATAGTTATATGCGTTAATTTCAACCTGATGATATGGCGGATATCTCTAGATGTCTATGGATTTGCTGAATTGGAGTAGTTATGCTGATCAGCTTCTATCTTAATTAAATTGCGCTTGATTTGTTTTAACTTTTTCAGAGATTTTTTGGACAGTTCTTGTTTATCTGATTCTTTGAGTAAAGGTATTTCTCCTACAGTTTGTAGGGGATTTTCCACAATTGCCGATAAAATAGTCTGCAAATGCCCTAACATCCACCCAATCTTATCTTCTTCAAAACGAAGAGTATCGTAACGAATCTCGATTAACAATTCATCCCCAGGCACTGCAACTACAGTCAGTGGATAATTATTTTGCCCAAAACTCTCTATATTGCTTGGCTGTAGCAAACCACCCTCATCGAACAAAGAACTATCAATTGGATAATTCTCAAACCCCACAAGACTCTCAAACAAAGGTATTCCTACAGGTATCTCGCTCCTGGCTTGAATCTCAACAAGGGGTGTATAAGAGTAATGCTGTAATTCCAAAATTAACTGTTGTATTTGTTGGAGCCAAGGTATTAGTTGCTGCTGGGGAAATATTTGCAGACGTAATGGTAAGGTATTGATCAACAATCCTACCATATTTTCCACTCCCGACAAACTGATAGAACGACCAGAAACCGTCACCCCAAACACTACATCTTTTTCACCACTATAACGACTTAATAGTAATCCCCAAGCAGCTTTTACTATAGTTGCTAAAGTCACATGATGTTGTTGAGCTACAGATTGTAACTGGTGACTCACGTGAGCAGACAAACGTAATTTAAGTTTCTTATAATCCGATGGCTGTTGTTGTTTTTGATACTTAGGCTTATCTACTACTAAGGAAGTAGGAGCCTTAAAACCTTGCAAATTTTGTTGCCAAAACTCAATTGCAGCTTCCTTGTCTTGAAAATGCAACCAAGCAATATAATCTTGGTAGGGCCGTGGTGTTGGCAAACACAAAGTTTCACCTCTAAGTGACGCTTCGTAGAAACTTAAAACTTCTTTAAAGATAATCGACAAACACCATCCATCGATAAGGATGTGGTGATGATTCCAGATGAAAGTGTAAATATCTTCACTTAGTTGAATTAACGTACACTCCATCAATGGTGCTTGGTTGAATTGAAAACTTTGCTCCATTTGTGTTTGCAACAACTCTTTTAATTGCTGTTGTTGCTCTGTTGGAGACAATTCTTGCCAATCAACATTATTCCAAGGTAAATTAACCTGTTTCACTACTATTTGTAATGGAGCTTGGCAATTTTCCCAAACAAAGAATGTACGTAAAACTGAATGTCTATCTAAAACTTTTTCCCAAGCTGATTCAAAAGCAGCAGAATTAATATTACCCTTAATATTAAAGGTTGTCCGATCAAAATACACCCCACTTTCAGGAGCATAAAGACTGTGGAATAGCATCCCTTGTTGCATGGGAGAAAGTGGATAAATTGATTCAATTTTTTTAGTTTTTAACGCAGCTAATAACTCATCGAGTTCTTTTTGATTCAACTGTGCTAAAGGGAAATCACTAGGTGTATATCCAAAAGCATCTTCTGAGTGACAATTTTCTATTATTGACCTGATTGCTTGAATATAGCTGTGTGCCAAATTTTCCACTGTGGCACGAGTATGAACATTACTACTGTAAGTCCAATTAATTTGTAATTCCCCTTCTACAACTAGAGCATTAATATCCAATATATGGCTGCGAATTTGCTTCAAACTATAGTTAGCTCCAGTGGATTCAGAGGTAAATTTCCAACCCATTTGAGATTGGATTTGGTCGAATTGTCCTAAGTAGTTAAAACAAATTTCTGGAGTGGGAATTGTCTGTAGTGGTTGATTAACGGTAGTATCTTCACACAAGTAACGCAATATGCCGTAGCCAATGCCCCGATTGGGAATTCCTCGTAATTGTTCTTTAATTGACTTGATAACTTCTGCTGGTCGCTCTAAGGTCGGTAGTTGCAATAATACTGGAAACAAACTGGTAAACCAACCTACCGTCCTCGATAAGTCTACATCTTCAAATAGTTCTTCTCTGCCATGTCCCTCTAAGTCAATTACTACCGTTGAATTTCCCGTCCACTCTGCCAATGAAATTACTAATGCACTTAGCAGTATATCGTTAATGTGTGTGTTGTAAGCTTCGTTTACTGACCCCAGCAGCGCGCGGGTTTCTTCTACATTCAATTTCACTGACACAGAAGCAGCACTACCAACTGTATTTTCTTGGTTGTTACAAGCATAATCTAAGTGTAGTGGTGTTGTTTTAGACCAAGGTTGATTGAGCCAATAGTCTAACTCTTGTTTGATTATTTCTAATTGTGCGTAATTGTTTAATTTTTTTGACCAATCAATAAATGCTGTTGTTTTAGCATTTAGTTGTATCGGTTGTTCGGCGATCAGTTGTTGATAGATTGTCTCTATATCTGACAATAAAATTCTCCAACTCACCCCATCTACTGCTAGGTGATGAATGATAATTAATAAACGGGCGTCACCTTCACTACCCAAGTCAAACATCACCACTTGCATTATCGGTCCTGTTGACAGGTTTAAACTAGCTTGAAATTCTGTGGCGATTTTTGATAAGGCTTGTGGTTGTTCAAGTCTGGGAATTGATGATATATCTACTAGGTCAAATGGTACGGTATCATCTAAGCCGTGGTTTATTTGTTTGTACTCAGATTTTGATGTGAATCTTAACCGTAGAGCATCGTGATGCTCTAGTAATTTTTCTACAGCTTTTCTGAGCAATTGAGGTTTTATATCCCTAGGTACATGTAATAAAACTGATTGATTGTGATGGTGTATTTCTTGTGTATTTTGTGCCAAGAACCAGTGTTGAATTGGTGTTAAAGGTGCCACTCCTGTCACTAGACCTTGTTGAGCAGTTACACTAACTGTTGTATTGGCAACTCGTGCTAGTTCGGCGATGGTCTGATTTTGAAATATTTGGTTAACAGTGATTTCCACTCCTAAGTTTTTGGCATGGGAAACTACTTGAATGCTGAGGATGGAATCACCACCGATTTCAAAGAAGTTGTCGTGGATACTAACTTTTTCTTTTAGAAGCAGTTTTTGCCAGATGTTAGTTAAGGTTTGTTCTATGGCTGTGCTTGGTGCTACGTATTCCTGAATTCGGATGATTTCCCCATCTGGTGCTGGTAGTGCTTTACGGTCTATTTTGCCATTGGCTGTTACAGGTAAAGTCTCTAAAGTTACAAAAGCACTAGGTATCATGTATTTTGGTAGCTTTGACCTGAGGAATTCACTTAGTTGGTTGCTGGTTAGCAATCGATCTATCGTAACTACATAGGCAACTAAGCGTTTATTCCCAGGAATATCTTCTGTCGCAATGACTACAGCTTGTTGGATTTGAGAGTGGGTATTGAGGATTGTTTCAATTTCCTCTAGTTCGATGCGGAATCCCCGAATCTTCACTTGATGGTCAATGCGACCAACAAATTTGACATTACCATCACTACTGTAGCGAGCAAGGTCGCCTGTTTTGTAAAGCCGTTGTGATTTGGAATCAGAGAAGGGATTTGGGATAAATTTTTCTTCGGTTAGTTCTGGATGGTTTAGGTAGCCTCTGGCTAAACTATCACCTCCGATATAGAGTTCTCCCGTAATACCAACGGTCACTGGTTGCAAATTGCTGTCTAGAATGTAAACTTGGGTATTAGCTATGGGACGACCAATAGGTACAATACCAGTTTTTTCTTCTTGGTTGCTCAAATCTATTTGGTAAATTGTTGCTGTAATCGTTGCTTCCGTTGGGCCATAAGCATTGTATAGTTTGATGTGGCTACCAACGTATTTTTGCCACATAGCAACTCTTGACCATTGGACTTGTTCGCTACCGACAATCAACAAACGCAAAAAGCTTAGTAAATTTTCCTGGAATTGGGATAAATCCAAAACCCACTCATGCCAAAATGCTGCTGGTAAGTTTAATACAGTCAAGCTTTGTGTCTTGATAAATTCAACCAAGTCTGCAAAAGAAGCAAATAGCTCCTGAGAACGTAACACCACTGTCGCACCACTTAACCAAGAAGGGAAGATTTCTTCAATTGCAACATCAAAACTCAAAGCGGCAAATTGCAGCACTTTATCCCATGAACTCAGATTGTATTCAGATGCAATCGCACTACTATGATTTACTAAATTCTGGTGTGTAACTAATACTCCCTTGGGTTGTCCGGTAGAACCAGAAGTGTAGATCCCATAAGCCAAATTATCTGGAGATACCCCAACATCTAGATTCTCATGACTGTATTGCTCTATTGCCCCCCAGTCTCGATCTAAACAAACTACCCTTGCTGGGTTTTGTGGCAAAGATTCGAGCAATGACTGTTGGGTCAATAACACTTCAACACCCGAATCAGCCAACATATAACTCAACCGCTCTTGAGGATAATTGTGGTCAAGGGGGACATAAGCGCCACCTGCCTTAAGTATCCCCAACAGTCCTACCATCATCTCAATGGAACGTTTCACGCAAATACCCACCAGTACCTCAGGCCCCACGCCTAAGCTTTGGAGATAGTGAGCTAACTGATTGGCACGGGCATTTAACTCCTGATAGCTAAGTTTCTCATCTTCAAAAACTACCGCTATGGCATCGGGAGTTCGTTCTACCTGGGCTTCAAATAGCTGATGGATGCACTGGTGCTGAGGATATTTCACTGCCGTGTTGTTCCACTCTACCAGCATTTGATAACGCTCTTGCTCAGTTAACAAGGGTAAATTTGCTACATCTTGCTGGGGGTTATGAACAAAAGCCTTCAATACAGTACAGAAATGCCCCAGCCACCTCTGGATTGTGGTGTCCTCAAATAAGTCTTTATTGTAACCAGCTTCCAACACCAAATGTGTCTTGAGGTCAATGAGGTTGAAGTCAAGATCGTAATGATTGAAATCCAAAGGCCTTGGGAGCAGCTTTATATCTAAATTGCCCATTGGCGCAGTGGGAATCGGTGGTTCGAGGTTAAAGGTTACAGACACTAAATCGGGACGACTGCGATCGGTTCCGAGATCGAGTTGATTTAAAAGTTCAGCAAAGGGATAGTCCTGATGCTCGTAAGCATCCAGCAACTTGGTGCGATTACCAGCCAAAAAGTCTTGGACGGTTATGGGATCTTTTCCTAGACAACTTTGAATCGGCAATAAATGGGAGGCATAACCAACCATTGTTTGACTTCCAGGGAGCGATCGCCCACTAGTGGGAATCCCAACAATAATCTCATTTTGTCCGGTAAGGCGATGGAGCAAGATGAGATAACCCGTTAACAGAGTCATGAACAAAGTACATTTTTGTCCCTGGCTGAACGATCGCAACTGTTGACAGAAGCTTGGGTCGAGTTCTAATTGTTGACGACTAGCTCTATAGGTTTTGACAGGAGGACAAATTCGATCTGTCGGTAACTCCAGCACAGGTGGTTTTGTTGCAAACTGTGCTAGCCAAAAAGACTTGTGCGCTGTCATCGCTTCCGTTTGACAATGCTTGTTTTGCCAGGTTAAAAACTCTCGAAATTGTAGAGGTGATTCAAGATAAGTTACTGAACCATTGCACAGGGCAGAATAGAACAGTCCAATTTCCTGCAAAATATTTTCCGCAGACCACCCATCTACCACAATATGGTGTCCAATGATTACAAAAATATGGCGTCGGGGTGCGAGCTTAAGCACCTCAATCCGCAGTAAAGGGCCGGTTGTGAGATCGAAAGGTTGGGAATTTCTTTGCCTCAGCCACATATTTAGTTGTGTTTGCTGGACATTTTCTGCCTTTGCCAAGTCAGAAGAGTAGTCAATCAAAGGTACCTCAAGGGTCATACTGGGCAAAATTTTCTGCCATTCTCCTTGGGAATCGATTGTAATTCGCAGGGCTTCATGGCGGTTAACAACTTGCTCAACAGCCTGCTTCAGCATCTCTAGCTCTAGCTGACCCCGCAACTCCAGGTAGGCGCTCGTATGGTAAGCTATTGACCCCGATTCTGAAACTTGAGCTAAAAGCCAGAGTTGCTTTTGCGCTTCACTGAGAGGAATTTTAATGGGCGTGCTATCTAAAGAGGTTAACCGCTTAATAAAATTTGACAAGAGTGGCTGTTGATTAATGCCAGGAGTTTGACAAAACCGCGACCAATCAATAGGTATAATAGCAACCTGAGCGATTGCGCTCCTGAGCAATTGTTGCAAAACCTGAAAGCCTTGGTCAGGAGCAATTAACTCAATACCAGCCTCTTGCCAACGCTGATTGAGATAGTCTTTCCAAAGCTGCTGAGTATGAGAATCAAAGTGACTAGCCACCTTAGCTTCACTCCAGCCTCCCCAATTTAGGCTTAATCCTGGAAGTCCTTGCGATCGACGATAGTGTATTAAAGCATCCATAAAAGCGTTGGCAGCCGCATAGTTGCTTTGACCAAAGGAGCCCAATAAAGCTACGATCGAGGAAAAGACTACAAAGCGATCAAGAGGTAAGTCTTGGGTCAAGATATGTAGATTCCAGGTCCCCGAAACCTTAGGAGTTAAGACAGTCTTAAACTGCTGCCAAGTTTGCTTAGCCAAACCTTTATCATCAATAACCCCTGCCAGATGGAAAATATTGCGAAGGGGCGGCCAGCTTTCTTGCAGTTGGTTTTTAATTTGAGCCAATAACTCAGATACCTCAGTAGCATTAGTAATATCTACCTGCGCCACCTTAATCTTTATCCCTGCCTTTTCTAATTCGGCTATGGTTTGCTGAACCTCTGGTGAAGGGGCTCGACGTCCACAAAGAATCAGATGCTTAACTCCTTGAGTAACTAGCCATTGAGCAAACTTAATGCCGAGTACCCCAAATCCTCCGGTAATTAAACTAGTTCCTACCAATTCCTTGCTAGGTGTTGACGTCCCAGATGGTTGCAAAAAATTGCTCGAACGACCAATAAAGCCGTTACCAGAATCTGAGGCGCGATTGACTTCATCAGCAATTGAATAGCGAACTAAACGAGCAACATAGCGTTCTCCCTGATGTAGCGCAATCTGATCTTCACCTTGAGAAGTGGTTAGTTCCATCAATAATGCTCTGGCTCGCTCTGCAACAGAGTGATGGGTATCTAAATCAATCAAAGCACCCCAATTATTAGGATATTCCATAGCCACGGTGCGAGCAAATCCCCATAAAGAAGCTTGGGCAAATCCAGTGGGGACGATGTTAGTGGGCATAACAGCTTGCTGGGTAACAAACCAGAATTTAGGAGGAATACCCTTAGAATCAATTTTGCTGATAGCAGCTTGCACCAGGGAAAGGGCACTACCGCAAATCAGTTGTTGAACATCCTCAAGAACATCAACAGTTAAGTTCTCGATCGCAGGAGTGTTTAGGCTCCAAAGGTGGACAATCCCTTGAATTGGCAATTGATTGCTTGATGTATAATTTTCTAAAAGCTGACTAAAAGCATTAGAGTCTGTTGGGTCAATTATGTGAGTATTATGAATATCTGATGCAATGTGGTTACTTGAGGGATAAATCAGCGAACAGGTTTGACCTCGCGCACTGAGTCCATCGGCTAGGGAATTTCCAATACCCTGTTCATCTGCAAAAATTAACCAGCGCCCAGTTTCTTTGGTTAAGTCTACTTTATCCCCAGCAATAGAACTTGGTTGATTTTGCCATTCAAGGGTATACAACCAATCTGGATCTGGCGTTACCTCTGTAAAAGTTTGAGGGGTTTGAAAATTTTCCCTTAGTGCATTCAAGTAAGGCAAATTTGCTAAAACATTTTCTGGCTTTACCCCAAAATCAATCAGGCAAGCAATCTCATCGACACCAATGGCAAGTAGTTTTTCTACAATTTGAGCACAAGACTCAGGTGTGCCAATTAGCGCACTAGTTTTAACATAGCGATCGTATGCAGCAGACAAGATATAGTTTTTGTTATCCTCAGAAAGCTGCTCAAAGTTTGCCACTGATAAGCCCTGACTCTTGACCAATGATTGGAATAATCCCAGGGATGAAGAGAGGTAGTTATAAAAAGGTTGACGAGCAAGTTCTCGAACTTCCTGCAAGTCATTACCAACAAAAGTATGTAGTAAAACTGTTACTTGACCAGTGCTTGGGTCGTGGCCGTGTTGAGCCAGAGCTTCCCGATAAAGTCCAATATTGCGAACAAGTTCTTCAATGGTTTGACCCATGAGATTGGTTAAAACTCCAGCACCAATTTCGCCTGCTTTAATGTAAGTTTCTGGATTATTAACGATTGTCACCCAAGTTGGCAGGGCTTTTTGTAGGGGCATCGGAAAGGTTTTGATCTGCATGGGATTGCCGACTCCGTTAATAAACTCAATCGGCTCCCCTCGCCAGAGTTTTTGGACTGTTTGAATGCTCTCAAACATGATTTCACGGCGGCGATTATAGGCATCTGGAGCAAAAATAAAGTCATTGGGATGCCAACCAGAGGCAAAAGCAACCCCCACTCGTCCCTCAGAAATATTATCAATTACAGCCCAGTCTTCGGCGACGCGAATCGGATGGTGGATAGGGAGAACAACACTCCCAGCTCGTAGCTGAACCGTATTGGTTTCTCGAGCTAAAGCTGCCGCCAGCAGAGATGGATTGGGCGAAAATCCCCCAAAAGCATGAAAGTGTCGCTCTGGGAACCAGATAGCCGTGAAGTTATTCCGATCTGCAAATTTCGCGCCTTCAAACAAAAGGGTATACTTATCTTTGGAAAATTTTGCCTCGTAGTTGCCAAAATAATACAGACTAAACTGGATAAATTTATCCACCTCTAAACTGGCTTTCCCCTCTGAGGGGCGTTGCTGGCGCTTTACCGAAGCCGATTTGAGATCGCGTTGCTTCCCGAAAAATTCTTTGGATTGAGTCGGGTTGATTTGAGAAGCTTGTTCTTGAATAATCGGGTTGCTTTTAACAAGCTCAGGAGATGAAGAGACTGTTGTTCTGGTTTGAGGGGTTTGAGTCGCTGGTTGGGCATCAGTTGCTATACCCTGATTTCTTAAAACTGAAAGTTGCTCTGTCATTAGCTGAGACATCTGAGCAATTAGTTTCTCAGAAACTTGAGCCATAGTTTGCAGCTGCTGGCTCATAATTAGTTCTAAACCCGTTGTGCCAACTTGACTGGAGCCGGAAGAATTTAAAAGATTCAACTGTTGATTGATGTTTTCTGTAAAGCTTAATTCTCTTGACTCACGATCTATGTTGGAAGTTGAAGCATGGCTAAAAGATTCTGGTTCAATAGGTGAGTCATTTGGATCGGCAGCAGTGTTTGGCTTATCTAGTGATGGTTCTTCTAACTCAAACCCATCAGGCAGATGACTGGCAATATAATTGGCAAGGGCATCTAAGGTGTTTAGGTCTTCAAATAGCTGACGAATAGTTAAGTCAACCCCAAAACTTTGCTTTAAGTTTTGTGCTGCTTCTAAAAAGACAATAGAATCTGCCCCCATTTCCAGCAAAGGTTTATCAATTTCTACTTCCTCTGGGGCAAGGTGTAGGATACTGCCGATGAGCGATCGCAATTTTGCTAAAATTTTCTCTCGCAGTTGAAGAGTGTTCTGCTCGGACTGCTGTTCGGGCTGAACCCCAGATTTTGCAGACAAAGTAGATGATAATCCATCTTCGGTCATGGTTCTAGACTCTTTTTTGTTACACCAATAGCTTTTTCTTTGAAATGGATAAGTAGGTAAAATTACTTTGCGTCGTTGAGGATAGTCTAAGTCAAAGCCTTTCCAATCGACTTTCACCCCTCTGACGTGTAGTTGACTCAGACTGGTGAGCATCTGCTGCCAATCATCCTGTCCAAGTCTCAACGAAGGCAACCATATCTCTACATTCTCCGGTATACACCACCTTCCCATTCCCAGCAAAACTGGCTTTGAGCCGCATTCCAAGAATACCTCACACCCCTGTTTGTGCAAAGTTTGCATTCCGGCTGCAAAGTTAACAGGGGAGAGGATATGACGACACCAATACTCAGGGGTTAGCACTTCCTCTGTAACCATCTGCCCCGTAACATTGGAAATCAACTTAATTCGAGGCTGAGAGTAGTTCACCTGCTCGGCTACTTGTTTAAACTCTGCCACCATTGGTTGCATCAAAGGTGAGTGGAAGGCATGAGAGACTTCTAGTTCTTTACTCTTGAACCCTTTCGCTTCCATCTGAGCGGCAACATCTTGAACAACCTTTTCTACACCAGAAATCACTGTGTTTTGAGGCCCATTGAAAGCAGCAATAAAAACATCTGGCTTGCCTGCGATCGCTGCTTTCACCTCCTCCACAGGAGCCATTAGGGATAACATTATCCCACCACTAGGCAACTGGTGCATTAATTTGCCGCGAGTAGCAATCAACTTCAAGCCATCTTCTAAACTAAATACTCCTGCTATTGTTGCTGCGACATATTCTCCTACACTATGACCCATAACCACATCTGGTTTTATTCCCCAACTTTGCCATAACTGAAAAAGAGCATATTCAATGGCAAATAAGGCAGGTTGAGTATAAGCAGTTTGGTCAATAAGAGAACTATTTAAATTTTGGTTATTTTCAGGATAAATAACCTCTAAAATAGATTTTTTTAAATAAGATTCGAGAATTTGCTCACAGCGTTCTAAGGCTCGACGGAAAACGGGTTGGGTTTGATAAAGTTGTCTTCCCATGTTGACATACTGAGAACCTTGTCCGGTAAACAGGAAGGCAATTTTAGGTGATTTACTATTACTAGATATTTTTCCAGAAAATACATGATTAGCTTCTTCTCCAGCCCTAAATTTTGCTAATTTATCAGCTAATTCTTGTTTATCAGATGTAATAATCGCTAAACGATGGTTAAAGTGGGAGCGCCCAGTATTAGCAGTGAAGCAGAGATCAGCAAGGGAAATTTCTGGATGAGCCTCTAAAAAGCTTTCATAGCTGTTAGCTAAAGATTGCAAAGCTTCTGGAGTTTGAGCTGAGAGGTTGAGAATGTGCCAGGGACGCTCAGTTGTGGGTGTCGCTGTTTGAAGTTGCGGTGCTTGTTCGAGAATCAGATGAACATTGGTTCCACTCATCCCAAAGGAACTTACTCCGGCTAATCTACTTCCCTCTTTTTCTGGCCAGGGAATGGCGATCGTCGGGACTTTAACAGGAATTTCCTCCCAAGGGATATAAGGATTGGGAGTTTGAAAGTGAAGATGGGGTGGAATTTTCTGATGTTGCAAAGCCAAAACCACTTTCATTAAAGATGCGACTCCGGCGGCTCCTTCTAAATGGCCAAAGTTAGTCTTGACTGAACCAATGTGCAGAGGAGTGTCCTGAGTTCGTCCTGTACTTAATACTTTGCTCAGAGCCAAAACCTCAATAGGATCTCCTAAAGGTGTTCCTGTTCCGTGAGTTTCTACATATTGAATATCCTTTTGCTCGACCTTGGCATTTTTGAGTGCCTGACGAATTACTGCCTCTTGAGCAGTACCATTGGGAGCAGTAATGCCATTACTACGTCCATCATGATTAACCGCCGAACCTCTAATTACAGCGAGAATATTATCTTTGTCAGCCAAAGCATCAGACAAACGCTTTAGTATCACCATGCCACATCCTTCTCCCCGCGAATAGCCATTAGCAGTAGCATCAAAAGTTTTGCAATGGCCGTCTGGAGATAGGGCTTTGAGTTTACAAAGACCGATTGTTATGTCTGGAGTGAGAATCAGGTTGACTCCACCAGCTAAGGCAAGATTGGACTCTTTAGCGCGTAAGCTTTGACAAGCAAGATGCATAGCTAATAGAGAAGAGGAGCAAGCAGTATCGACTTGGAAAGCCGGCCCTTGCAAATCAAACATATATGCTAAACGTCCTGCGGCTAAGGGTCGCAGACTTCCTAAACTATTGTAGGCATCAATGCTCAAGTAATCGCCATTAACTGATAAGCGTGAGTAGTCTTCCATAAAGAAGCCAAGAAATACTCCTGTCTGGCTACCCCTGAGTTTTTCTGGAGCCTGCCCACTATGTTCTAGAGCTTCCCAAGTTACTTCTAATAATAGTCTTTGCTGAGGGTCAATAGCTTCTGCTTCTCTAGGGGAAACACCAAAAAACTGAGGATCAAATTGGTCTATGTCCTCTAAAAAAGCGCCATATCGAGTGTACATTTTCCCCGGAGCTTCTGGATTAGAATCATAGTATGCATTGTTATTCCAGCGATCTAAGGGAACTTCAGTAATCGCATTGATCCCATTATCTAGGAGATTCCAGTAAGCTTGAGGGTGATTCACTTTGCCAGGAAAACGGCATCCCATTCCAATAATAGCGATCGGTTCAGATTTATCGCGTTCAACTGCTTCTAGTTTTTTAATTGCTTCATTTAGGGATAGAAGCAGGCGCTGTGATGAGTAAGTTGGCTCAACTTTTTTGTCGTTCATGTTTATTTACCCATCAATAAAGTTTCTAGTTTTTGCAGTCCCTCAGCAATTGAGGATTCGATATCATCTTCAGAAAGGTTCTTCATCTCTGATTCTGATGTTTTTTGATCTAGCAGTGGCGACAAATCGGGTTGTGATTTACTAGCAAGGTGAATTGCCAGACATTCAATCGTCGGGAAGTTCCAAGCAATAGTTGCATCTAATTTTTCTCCTAACCAGTCTCCTAAATCTTGAGCTAACTCCACTGCTACAACTGAATCCAAACCGTATTCAGCAAAAGATTTACTAGGATCGATGGCTTGAGATGTGAGTTTTAATTCTTTTGCTAACCACTCAACTATCCACTGTTTAATCGACTCACTGGTTGGCAATTCTGATTCTGGGTAAGTAGTTTGTGGCAACAAATCAATTTTGGTATTGTCCAGATCCCGTGTATCTACAACGACTTTGGTACTGTCCAAATCCTGTGTATCTAGCTCGAGGGGCTTAGTTCCTTTGTGAGCATCTACAGGTGACTTGCACAGCAGTTCATTGATTTCGTGGTCTTCCCCTGCAAGAGTCTGTTCGAGATCCCCAATAGTTTGAGTATAATTAGAAATCACCTCTGTCAGTGTCTCTGCATTGAGTAGGACTGACTCTGCTGGACTAACAACCAAAGCTTTTTTAATGATTTGCTCAAACTGTAACCTAGTCCATTCAGCCGCACGATGCAACTCTGGTGAGGAAAAATTAGCCGATTGGTATTCTACCGCAGCTAGGAGAAATCCATAGGTAGCTATCTCACCAGTAAGTATTTGTGCCCAACGTATTGCTGACGAACGCTTTGAGAATGGAGCATTAACGCCTAAACAGCGACCCTTGATTTGATCGGCAACATCTCGTAAGCGGTTTGCTATTGCAGATGCTTGCAAACCCTCAACTAGAAATGTAAAAAGGGATTCGCTCTCATGCATAATACTGCAACCTAAATGCATATTGAGAGTTTCTGTTGGCTCTTCAAAAATCCGAAATAGTCTGGCATCTCGAAAAATTTGCGGTACCGTGTTAGTTTCTACATATCCACGACCACCTAAAAGTTGCAACGTCCAATCTGCTGCTTGCCAAAGAAATTCTGGAGCAGAGGTTTTACAGACAATAAAGGCTTCTTCTGGCACCAATTTGCCTGCATCCAGGAAATTAGCGACTGTATTGACAAAGGTTTCTGCTGCTGTAGTAGCCGCAGTGAGATTACTTAAACAGGCAAAGGTGAAGGGATTATCTAAAAGAATACCCGTAGTTATCTCACGACGACTAGCGTAGCGTTGGATCAGTTGAGCGCAACGTTTCATGGCACCAATACTCATAGCAGCAATACCCAGTCGGGCAAACATCATAGTATCTTGAGCTGCTATCATGCCCTTTCCAGGTTCACCTAATAAATCTTTTGGAGTTACAGGTACGCCATTGAAATACATAGTATTTTGCACCATACCCCGCATCCCCATAGTTATAGCTTCAGGACCAGGACGCAAGCCTGATGTTCCCTGACGCACCACAAAGCCAATCATGCCTAGGGGTTGATTCTCAGCATCATACTCCTGTACAAAGGTATTAATTGCTCCTGCCCAAGAAGAAGAACCACTCCAGATTTTAGTCCCATGCAAGTGCCAACCACCTTTACCATCTGGTATCGCCTGGGCAGAAATGCTTCTGACAGCAGAACCTGCACCCGGTTCTGTTACTGCAAACGAAGCTAACTGACGACCTTTAGCTAGAATAGGCAACAGTTCATCCTTGACTGTTTGGGTGGCATATTTTGCGATCGGTCGAATTCCCAGAGCATTATTAATACTCACAAAGGTGGCAAGAGAAAGATCGATAACAGCAAGCTGACTCATGACCCTGACTAAATCAATGTTTCTCAGCCCCAATCCTCCATAGGCTTCGGAAACTTGCATTCCCATGATGCCCTGATTGCCAAAATCCAAGACAATGTATGGTGGAATACAACGATGTTCGTCAATCAAGCGTGAGTTAATGCGGTCATTGTTATATTCCCGCAGCCAGTTAATCAGTGTATCAGCTCGTATTTGGCTAATTTCAACTGATGCGGCTTGATCCGTATTCACCGTATTGCTAGTGACGTTTTGTTGATTTTGAGAAGAGTTCTGCTCTAATATCGACGGAATATTAACTGATAACTGGGAAGAGGAAGAAACGTTGTCAGCTATCCAGGTTGCTACTGTCTGGAAACCACCTTCTAAGAAGAACTGACGACAAGCATAACGTTGAATCTTACCACTGGAAGTTTTGGGAATACTGGCAGTTTTGAGCAGGACAATTCCATAAATTTGTAGCTGATGATCCTGTGAGACGGCTTTACGGATAGCTTCAACTACCTCATCTCCGTTGATTTGGCGCAGGTAACTCCGTTCTACTTCTTGCACTACTACTAGCCTTTCTTCCCCTTCTACTTCCACAGAGAAAGCTGCCCCACAATTAGGTCGTAGTGCTGGATGACTCTCTTGAACTGTCAGTTCGATATCTTGAGGATAATGGTTTTGCCCTCGGATGATAATCACATCCTTGAGTCGCCCTGTAACGAACAACTCCCCATCGAGTAAAAATCCCAAGTCTCCTGTACGAATAAATGGACCCTCCTTTGTATCTGCCAGATATGCTTGAAAAGTTTCTTTTGTCTCCTGGGGGCGATTCCAATACCCAGAAGAAACACTACCACCAGACAGCCAAATCTCTCCTACTTGCTTTTTTTCACAGCGAGTTAACGACTCAGGATTAACAATAGTAACTGCCGTGTCTGCGTAAGGACGACCACATCCCACAAACATTCGACTTTCTGCCGATGAAATCTCACTCTCTACTACCAAATTTTGTTCTAACTCCCCAGTTTTAACTCCCTGAATCACTGGCTTTTGATTCTTATCCCCACCCGTAGTAAACAGCGTACTCTCCGCCATGCCATAGCAAGGATAAAAGGCGTTGTAGTTAAAACCACACTGAGCAAATTTTTTACTAAATTGCTCCAGAGTTTCTGCTCGTACTGGTTCTGCTCCACTGAACGCCAAATCCCAACTGCTCAAGTCAAGCTCACCTAATTGTTCTGGTTGAACTTTTTTGACACATAAATCATAAGCAAAATTTGGTCCCCCACTGGTAGTTGCCCTATATTTAGAAATCACCTGCAACCAACGGATCGGCTTCTGGAGAAACGCTACTGGGGGCATAAGAATACAGGGAATTCCCAGATACATTGGCTGCAAAACATTACCAATCAGCCCCATATCATGGAACAAAGGCAACCAACCTGCAACGACACTCTGCTCACTATGACCAAAAGCCTGTTGAATCAACTGTTGGTTGTGGATGATATTTCCATGAGTCACCATCACCCCTTTGGGTGTTCCTGTAGAACCGGAAGTATATTGCAAAAATGCCAAACTCTCCGGTGTGACTGATTTAAGTACAAACTCTTGAGGATTAGCTTCAATGGTGTCCGTAGCTACCAACTTTAACCGGGCTAACTCTGGTTCTTCTTCCCACCTTTCATCGATATTAGTCAGTATTGATGTGGTTGTCAGTGCTACCTTAGCTTGGGCATCATTAACTATAGAAAGTAACCGAGATAACTTTTGATTGCGTCTGGGAGGATAAACTGGAACCGCCACTATCCCAGCATACAAACAGCCAAAGAAAGCTGTAATAAACTCTAATCCTTCTGGATATAACAATAAAGCCCTTTCTCCTTGCCAAGATTGGAGATGGTCTGCGATCGTTCTTGCTTGTCTATCTAATTCTCCGTAGGTAAGACTCTCTGATTCAGTTTCTCCATCTTGGAGGAAGATATAGGCTTTTTGATCAGGATGGATTTGAACCCTTTGTAGTAATATATCAGATAACACAAATAGTCCCTTGGTAACTTTAATGTTGACATTGTCCAGCAATTCTCATTTTGGACTGAAATCCATCTCAGTTGAAAAAACTTGAACAAGAGAATAGGGTTTTTAGAGAAATCTATTGAGAAATATTTCTAATAGCCCGCGCAAAACTTCCAAAATGAGAATTGCTGGACATTGTCAAGTTAAAACTATCTATAGCCAATTTATGAAGTGCTGAAAGCCCTGACTGTCTAATTAGTATATTCGTGCTTACCTTTCAACGATTATGGTGGGGTTCAAACTTTCAAATCCGTTGCTACATACCAATAAGACAGACCAGGGGCTGAAAGTGGGATAAAGGGAGCGGTAGATCCCTAATTTTTAATTATTGAATGGTTTTTCCGCATGTTCCATCATAGTTCGACGTAAGCTAAGAGGTCGCATATCTTTCCATACATCTTTGATGTAAGTCAAACATTCTTCTTTAAACCCTTCTTTCCCAACAAAGTTCCACCCTGCTGGAATCTCTTTTTTCCATTTTGGCCAAATAGAATATTGTTCTTCGTGATTGACTACAACTAAATAAATAGTGTTATCTTCTTGAGCGTTCATTAGACCCTTCCTAAAACTTACAAGCAGCTATTTACAAGGCTTTGAGACCAATCTTTACAGGCTCTCTGTTAAGGTAACAGTTTTACAATCTTTATAAAGCTACAAATCCACAAATATTGATTCCATAAAATACTACCACCTTTTTAGCTATATATTTGCTGGTTTTATGCTCTGTAAAAATAAAAATAATTTTCTATTCAGTAAACCAAAAAGTTTTCCCAAAAGGGCGAAACACTAGGGATACAGGAGATATCACCAATAAATGAATGCAGAGAAGCAAGTATTATACAATAGACATCTCCAATAACTATCAAAGCTTTACTGCGGCTAGCTTATAAGACGCAAGTGCAAGCATTTCAAACTAGCTAGTACACTGAGGCGTAAGTTTAGATAGGCTTATACCGCCAAAAGCTTCCCCTTAAAAGTCCATTGGAAAGGATGAGCTAACTTTTGGTTAAAGTAGTCAACAAAATTCAATATCTGCTGTTTGAGATCTGCCTGAGAGGAAAAACTGCCTCTACGCAAGAGTTTGCGTGTGAGGATGCTAAACCAGATTTCAACCTGATTGAGCCAGGAACAGTGCTTTGGGGTAAAATGGAAAACAACCTTATGGGCGGGATTGGCTAGAAACTGGGCGCGGGTACTCATCGATTGGAGTATCCCAGACTTACCCTTAACACCTAAGTTGTCAAAGGGGATGCCTTCAATGTCGGCAATCCATCGTACCAAGGATTCTGATTGATGGATATTCAAACAGTCCATAATCAAATGCCACTTGCTGGCAGTCGGATCAGAGGCAATTAAGCGCTGGCAATGCCCCAAGAAATCGGCTTCCGTCCGCTGACTGTCAATTGTAGGAGCTACAAGTTGACCTGTAACAACATCAAAGTTAGCAATCAAAGTCTGTGTTCCATGCCGAATATATTCAAACTCTCGACATTCGACTTTGCCTGGTCGCATTGGTAAACTCTTAAGGGCGCGTTCTAGGGCTTGAATGCCAGTCATTTCATCAATGCTGATCGTGCGTTCTCCCGCGATCGCTCGGATTGGGGCACTCAGATAGTGTTGGCTGATGTCTTCCACCTTGACTTCAAACTCTGGATCATACGGGGGGAAAAAGCCAGTAACGAGACTGGTGCGGTTTGAGTTCTGCTTCAGCTAACCATCGTCCGACTTGGCGGGGGGATATTTGCTCCACAATACCAAGCTTTATCAACTCATCCGCCAGTTCATGAGAACTCCAATGACTGATGGGACGACCGTATTCCATCGGGTCACGGCACGCCATCGCCATACATTCAACTTGCTGTTCCAGGGTAAATTTTAACGGCGAACCAGGACGGTGGCGATCGCGCAATCGCTCCATCACTGTCTTGGATTGCTCGGTGGTCTCAACCCAATAGTGTCGCCAGTGCCGCGCCATTTTGATACTTATATCGAGCGTTCGAGCAATTTCGGCATTGTTTTGCCCCAACGCGGCTTTTAGCACAATCCGGGCGCGTTGTGCGATTTGCTGCGGCGTACTGGGTCGATTCACTAACTTTTCCAGGGCTTGCTGGTCAGTATCACTCAGGGTGATTGTCAGCGGTTGGCAGGGCATGAGTCGTCAAATTAATCTCGTCATTCATACCCTAACTCAATTTACGCCGCAGTGTACTAGTCAATACGAAAAAATAAGGCTTTGAGATATTTACTGATAGTAATAAGGCAAAAATATGTAGTTATATGCATTAACTTAAGGCGAATGCTACTAGGTCTATTTTTGTTGGTAATATCAACGCTCCTATTCGCAATCTTACTAATCCACAAATTGTCAAAATTACTTGCTCATACTTTTTAGGTTTTAGCCTAAATCGGTCTTGAACAACTCGGAAAATTTTTACTGAGCGAATTCGATGTTCAACAAATACTCGTTTTGATGAAAACTCCTTGTTTTCTTTTTTCTGGCCAGTTGTTAATTCCCCATTTCTTGGTGTTTTAATTGGAGTATCAATTAAATCTTCTCCTAGATAACCTAAATCTCCCTTAAAACTTTGTTTTGGATCAAAGCTATCACGATTTTCTCTAAACATTGTTATATCGCTTTTTGGTCCAGGTTCACCTGCAACAACATCAACAATATCTCTGGCGTCTGGTAAAATAATTATCTGGGTTTTAAATGTATGTTTATGTGCCTTGCCAGAAAAATATTTTTCTTGTTCTTTGTTGTCCCCTGGTCTTTCCCTGACTTGTTCATAGCTATCTATAATTAATTCATAATCCGTGAGTACTTCTTTAAGTATTTCATAATCAGATTCATTTTTTTTTACTTGTTCTATTAAACTAGATGGTAGTAATTCTCGAAGTATTGGTAGCCAATAGTTGAATATATTATTTGCTGTCGATTCACTTACATCAAATTGGATACCAAGAAGTTGAAATGTAGTCAGATGTCTGAGGTAAACCAAAGTTAAAATTATTTGTTCCGGTATTGGTAATTTTGGTTTCCTACCACCTCCACCTGTAATAATTCTTATTTTTTTTGATTCTAGCAAGACCTGTTTTTCATCGTGTAATTGCTCTGCATTTTGAATTAACTGTTGTAGCTCAGGATACCCAAGACCAATCAAGCGCTGTGCATCTTGAGGATTTTTTTCAATATGGCTCAGTATAGAACTCATGTTTTAGCACCCAAAAACATCATGTAATATTCTTTTACCATCAAATATTACTATTTTGGAGATGTCTAATAGACATCTCCGAAAACTATCAAAGCTTTGCTGTAGATAGCTTATAAGATGCCGATGCAAACATCAAAAACTAGCTAATCAATACGATAAAATAGGGATTTGAGATACTTGCTGATAATAACAAGGCAAAAATATGTAGTTATATGCATTAATTTTAGCCTGACGGCATAGGATATATTTCGACTGGTAATATTAGCGATACAATTCGTAATCTTACTAGTCCACAAATAGTCAATATAATGTAAGGATTCAGGTCTAATATTGAGGAAGTAAAGAAGGGCGAGACAGGGAGTTACTAGAATTAGCAATTAAAGCCTGTGCAAAAAAATCAATCACAGACCTAGCTTGACGGCGACAAGTCTGTACCACGGTCAACAAATTAGCAGTATGTTGAAACCGCTCCATTGAACGGGAACCACCACTAACTTTACGTTTTGTCACAGCCAAACGCAGCGATCGTTCAGCCTGATTATTATCAGGAGGAACTTCAGGATGGTCAAGGAAATACCACCATTGGCTTGCTTTATCGCGCAAAGAACGTAAAAGCTGACCTGCTGTTGCTCCTGCTTTGTCAATCCACTGATTGAGTGAGGAGTGCAACTTAGCTTTGAATTGATTGACCCAATCGTCATAACTACTTGAATCAAGAGTTTCAAACCATCGAGCATAATTGCTAAAAGCTTCATCAATTAAATTAACAAACGTTTCACCGATAGCTTGGTTGTGAAGACCTGGAAGAATAATTAGTTTTTTGAAGTGTCGGCGTAGATGAGCCAAACATTTCTGCTGGGCAAAAGCTGGATAGCCATTGTAAACGCTAAAATCATCACTGCTAAGTACCCCTGTATATTCAGTCCCTAAAATGGCTGATAATTCGGATCGTGAACGAGTGTCAGCAGCAGTAAACAGGCAGAAATCAGAATTGGCAACTACCCACAACCATTCTTTTATCCCTTTAACTGACCAAGGCGTTTCATCCACATGAACATTGGGTTGTGTCTGTTTTACCCAACTACTTAACTCAATAATGCTCGGTTCAATTGCTTGAGTTATTCGTTCATTGGTTGCTACTATTGTTCCTAGCCCAATTTCAACTTGCCCCAGTTCCCACAACATTTCTTGCTGTTTTTCATAGGGCATGTGTGCATAATTGTTTACCCATCCTAAGAACGCCTGTAATCTAACTCCTAAATCTTGCCCTGGAACGATATCTGGCGACCATGAGGCTGTTTGTACATTTCCACAGCATTCACACACGCACGTCTGACGTTGATACTCCACTATTTCAATGGGACGTTCCACTAATTGCGCTACAGACTGCTTTTCTATTTTTACTGCCAAGGTCGCAAATGCTTTTTGACCACAACACGCACACTCAGTCGGTCGTAAGATTTCATAACGATCTACTCTACCAAAGCCCTTACGGGTTTTTCCAGTATGTCCTGGTTGCCCACCTGGTTTTCTTTTGGGCTGGTTCGGTTCTTCCTCCAAGTGTGCTTTTTTGTTTTCACTTTTTTTGAGGATGTCCCCAGATGGTGGTTTCGATGAGGTAGAACTATCCAAATTTCGGCTGACTTTTAAACGTTCTACTTCAAGGTGTAGTTTTAAGATTGTTTCCTGTAACTCACATATTGCCTTGCCCTGCTCAATAATTATCTCTACCAGTTCTTCTTTTGATAACTGGTTCAAGCTTTCTCGGTCTAAATCTTGAGGCAGGTTTTGGTTCATATTTGTGATACTCCCCCTCAAGTGTCCCCCTTGTCAATACTCTGCCACCTGAATCCTTACAATATAATTTGTTCATACTTCTTAGGATTCAACCTAAATCTATCTTGAACAACTCGAAAAATTTTTACCGAACGGATTCGATGTTCAACAAATACTCGTTTGGATGAAAACTATTTGTTTGATTTTTTCTGTTTAGTTGTTAACTCTTTATTTCTTGGTTTCTTAATCGGAGTATCAATTAAATCTTCTCCTATATAACCCAAATCTCCCTGAAAACTTTGTTTTGGGTCAAAGTTATCACGATTTTCTCGGAACAAAGTTATATCGCTTTTTGGCCCTGGTTCTCCTGCCACAACATCAACGATATCTCTACCATCTGGCATGATAATTATTTGGCTTTTAAATGTATGATTACTTTTCTTACCAGAAAAATATTTTTCTTGTTCCTCATTATCTCCGGGTCTTTCCCTGACTTGTTCATAGCTGTCTACAATTAATTCATATTCTGTGAGTATTTCTTTAACTACCATCAAGTCAGATTCGTTTTTTTTTACTTGTTCAATTAAACTGGATGGTAGTAATTCTCTCAGTATTGGTAACCAATAATTAAATATATTATTTGCTGTCGATTCACGATTCACTCACTCCAAACTGGATACCAAGAAGTTGAAATGTCGTCATGTATCTGAGATACACCAAGGTTAAAATTATTTGTTTGGCAACAGATAGTTTTGATTTTCGACCTCCACCACCAGCAATAATTCTAACTTTTTTTGATTCTAAGGTCGCTTGTTTTTAGTGATGTAATCGTTCCGCATTTTCGATTAGCTGTTGTAACTGTTCATACTCCAGACCAATTAAACGCTGTGTTTGTTTAGGATTATCTTCAATGTGGTTCAGTATATCGCTCATATTTCTGTGTCAAAAAAGCTCTATGATGTTCTTTTACCACAGAATGTTACTATTTTGGAGATGTCTAATACTCATTCTATAAAAAATAGTTATCAGATTTCAAAAGTGTTGAATGTTAAGAAAAATCCGATAAGAACAGCCCAAAATATGTTAAATTTTGGGCGGAAGATTAAAGTATATCTATTTGATAGTGATTATAAATTCATTTCCCAAGATTGTCAAAGATATCTTGAGAGGACTGCCAAAAAACGATTATCCAGTATTGAACAGTCGTCTGTTCTTTGAATGCTGGCTATCTTATGCTATGGATAACAGCTTAACAAGTATGCGAGATTTGTTTAACAGATTAAACAACACAGGATTTGAGGTAGATATTTCTACTTTCTCTAAAGCAAACTTACATCGAAGCCAAAAACCTTTTCAAGACATTTACCAAAAATTAAATGAATTAGTACAGAAGAAAGTTCAAAAAAAGTTACACGATAAATATGCAATTTGTCCAATAGATTCAACAATTATTACTCTCACAAGTAAATTGTTATGGGTATTAGCGCTCTTTTATGTCTCTGGTGAGAGAAAAATGCTCTGATTTGCTGAGATTTTTGAAACTCCTTGAAGGCTGTGAAGAATGCAGACGCTGCTATGTCGGAAATATTGGGATTTATCAAATATATCTGT
>NZ_NOLK01000329.1:0-3030 GCF_002245985.1 Nostoc sp. 'Peltigera membranacea cyanobiont' 232 | reverse complement strand
GGCATCGCAGTACTGATCTACCACGGTGATCGTGGAGGTAGCCGTTCTTGAACCCAATTAAATACCCTTGCTAAGTTAAACTCTTAGTAACTAATTATACTCTCATGAGAGTAATAAAAGAGCGTTAAGTCTGTTGACTTAGCTACTGGAGAATCTAAAGTTTTATTGGAACTACCTGGAAGACCATCTATTATTCAATTAAATCTATCTCGTGATTTGGCTATGTTTTGTACACATTCACACCCTAATATATTTAAGCGTGGGCGTAAGCAAGAGCCGTTCATTGTCCAAATTTGGAATTATTTAGCACTTGTCTAATGCTTTTCAGTCCTTAGAACATTCTGTAGAACGGATATAGGCCAGATATTAATATCACATTGACATAGATTTTGTTCAATACCTTAATAGTAAAAGTTAGTCAATGAGTTATGGAATTTGGCATAAGTAAGAAGACAAATTAAGAAAAATTTTCTTACTTAACTCAAACCCCCTATTTATAAGCCTTTCGTTAGCCAATACGGATAAACTTCCTTGCGCGGTCGTGCTTCGCAAGCTGGGGAGGCTGGGGTAGAAAGTGGCGATCGCTCTTTTATGTCGGGATTTAAGGGTTAGACGACATCACAATTTTACTTAGTAATCTCAAGGTTGCTGCTCAAACTCACTGCTATTACACTCGACTCAAGGAGTGGTAATTCAGAAAGGCATTAAGATATTACTTAGGTCAATTAGATCCTCAAGCCAGCTTATTGTCACGCTGCTGAATTGCTACGACTTCTAAGTTACGGAAGAAAATTAACAACTGGCTCAATCATTGATGCGACAAATTTCTGAGTTAACACCACATCAGGAAGCTTTACTTTGTGAATATAAGAGAAAGTGGCAGTTAGCATCACTTTCAACACAACCTATTGATACACAAAAAGCGACCCAAGCGATTAAAGCTGTTTACAAGCAAATATCTAGTTTAGAAGAATTGGACATATATTTTTTTGATAGTCCATTTGGTATAGCTAATTTAAGTTTTATCAACTGTGTCTATCCGCATGAGAATTGGTGTAATCCTCGAAAACTTAATAACCTCATTAAGCAGCTTGAGAAACAATTGTTTAAACAAGGGTTTGTTAGTAACAAATTTAGTCGGACTATCGTATTCCCTTTGATTGAAACAGTTGCTAGGCAGTTGGATATTAATCTATGGAACTACCTTCAAAAACAGTTGGGATTTTGGTCAATTATACATAGCCTTATACCTGTGAATTTACGCGATAGTGAAAAATCATCTCCAATTTGGAAATCTGCAAAATAAAATCAGCAAAGACAGCGAGAGGGATTGTGGCGTTTTTTGGCATCTGGTTTAGTGGCTCCAGATACAGAGTGTAGTATCTGCTGCGTATTAGATTACTGCATTTCTGAATTGCAATGCTGTCCTGAAGATAATCTTTGGCACATACTTAAAACATTTGTTACTGAATGTGGTTGGACATTTTTTTTCCAAGATTTCTGTTTTACTTGTAATCGTCCATATAAAGTGATGGTAAACGAACAGGGTCAATCACTATGTGAAAATGAAGCACTTATTGAATTTTCAGACGGTTTTAGGGTATTTACCAAGCATGATTAAAATTGATGATTTAACAATAGTAAGAAACTAAAGTAAGCAAAAGAGTTTTGATTTCTTTAAAAACCACAATTATCAAGAGTTTCAGCAGCCATTACCGCATACCTTGATTGCTCGGTCGAAGTAAGGGCGAACGCAATAGAGAAAACTAAATTGATGCTGCTTAATAATATTAATGAGTAGACGAAACGGAAGGTTTTGCTACGATAGGAGGTTAGCTTTGAATTGTTCAACTCCTTTGCCTGACTAATGAAAAATTCTTTAAAAATCATTGTCTCAATAATTATTACTATATATGTAGCATGGTCAGCTTTTGAATATGATTGGTATAGTGGGATTATTCCCGCAAAAATTGACATAACCTACGCCATACATATTGGCGGTGAGAGCTATTTTCGAGAGGGTTGTGGTGCAGCTATATTTCGGCTATCAAATGCAACTGCGGATGCCATTGACCGCGAAGAACTTGATTTTTTTAACGACGTTATCTATTCAAGAAAAAGCAAAGAGCGTTACTACACATATACCTCGTGGAAAGAAACACCAGTTCCCGATTCATGGACGAGTGAAGTCTCTTGGCCAGGTTTGGGTTGTTCGGGTGCAAGTCACTCACTGTTGTCTAAAATCCTTGAGGCTGCTTCTAAAAAAGGAAGCTACTACTCCTCCAAAGACGAAGGAGAGATTCTTGTTATTCCAAACCGTAAATTGGTAGTCTTTACTTATTTTGGCTAGTCCCGCCAATCCAAATGCCATTTTATATATTGACTCAACGGTAATGATATTTAAGGATAATACCCTGACCAATATCTTTGAGTTGTGCGGAATCTGGTTTAGGAGAAACGTTTTTCCTAAATTAATTTCCATGTGTTGACTGTCGCTTTAAGGCGAGAATCTTTCTAAGATTTCAACGTACTCTTATAGTTCAGCAATCGGTAAAACTTGCTCTTATATCCGCAGATGAATGGTTACAGGTTTTGTCGCTAAAAGTCACTTGTCCACTAGTGAGGCAAGACTTGGGGCGGGAGCCTTCTACACTCCTTTCACCCGCTCTCCGTTTTGAGAGTAGCGTCAAAAATTTCTCAAATATTTGGTTTAGGAAAAACGTTTTTCCTAAATTCCTGATCATGTGTATCCTGTCGCCCCTCTCCCTCATTGTTATGGTTTTCTTGCTTTCTGGTTTTCTGGTTCTCCAAACTTTTGGGTTAACGCCTCAACAATAACTGAGGTTACAGTAATCCCTTGCTCTTTAGCTTTAGACATCCAGTAGCGACGTTGGGATATAGGGGAATGGCACTAAGAAAAGCCAAAACGCTTGTGTATTAAGCAGTTTGCAACTGCTTTCGTAATTCGTGCCGAGGTTTGGTCATTAAGGGATAAGCTTTCGGGCGGCGTTTACGGACTCGTGCTTCGTT